>NZ_BAAAUG010000207.1:0-28622 GCF_039533825.1 Streptomyces rectiviolaceus | reverse complement strand
CGACCCGGGCGACCTGCGCGGCGCGGGAGCGACGCCCCCCGCCGAGGCGCCCACCCGCCTGTGGCCGAAGCTGCCGCCCCCGTCGGCGCCCGCCGAGGACTACGGCACCGTCGAGAGCGTGCCGGTCAAGGGCGTGGACGTACCGGGCGGGAATCTGCACAAGGTGGATCCGGTCACCGTCGCCACGACCGACTTCGACAAGAACCCGGGGATATACAGCCGTTCGGACGAGGTCTACAAGGAGACCGCCCAGCAGCTGACGAAGTGCGACGGCGGCGCCCCCGACGATGCCGACGCCGACGCCGAGAAGTGTCCCGTCCTCGACGCCTACTACCGCGATCTCACCGGGGACGGCAAGGACGACCTCATCGTCGGCATCCGGCTGGCCCAGGGGCACGCCGAGAATCTCGACATCCGCGCCTACGCCATGGAGAAGCGGCAGTTGAAGCAGATCATGGACATGGGGGACGCGGTGCTCGGTGTCGAGCTGGCCGGCCATGAGGTGATCGTCCGCGCCGTCTCCGGCATGCAGGGGTACGAGTACCGCACCGTGTGGTCCTGGGACTCCCACCGCAAGACCATGCTGCCGACGACCGACGAGATCGTGCGCTCCCCGAACGCGCCGTCGAGGAAGCCCGACCGCAAGCCCGAGCCGGCCGCGAGCGCCCGCCCCGTGCCCTCTCCGAGCGACAGCGCATGAGCCACCGGCTGCCGCGCGGGCCGCGGTTTCCCGCCTGGACGGCGACGCTGACCTGGAAGGCCGCTCTCTTCATCACCGTCATGTGCTGCGCGCTTGCCGCGCTGCTCGGCGCGCTCGTGCACGTCTCGGTGACCAACCAGACCGTGGGCCAGGCCCGCGACCACGCCCTCACCCGGCTCGACGACGCCACCAAGGCGTACGAGGCGGGCGACGACCTCGGCCCCGGCGCGGGAATCGACCCGGCGGGGCTGCCCGCGCGGCTGCGGAAGCTCGCGGCGGGCGGGGAGCGCGGGACGATGGTCGCCGCGCAGGACTCCCGGCCGACGATGTGGGCGGCGGGACCGGCCACGGACCGGCGCGCCATCGCCGTCCACGTCGACTATGCCCAGGGCGCCCGCACCATCGACGGACTCGACCGGGCGATCCTCGGTTCATCGGTGCTCGCGATCGGGGCGACGCTCCTGGTCGGGGCGTTCGCCGTGACGCGCGTGACGCGGCGCCTGCACCAGACGGCGACGGTGGCGCGCCGGATCAGCGGGGGTGACCTCGACGCCCGGGTGAACGACCCGCGCACCCGCGAGCCCTCGCGCCACCAGGACGAGGTGGCGGCCGTCGCCGGAGCGCTCGACACGATGGCCTCCTCGCTGCAGGGCAAGCTCCAGAGCGAGCAGCGGTTCACCGCGGACGTGGCGCACGAGCTGCGCACGCCGCTGACCGGTCTGCACGCGGCGGCCGAACTGCTCGAACCTGGCCGCCCCACGGAGCTGGTGCGCGACCGGGTCGCCGCGCTTCGCACCCTCACCGAGGACCTCCTGGAGATCTCCCGGCTCGACGCGAAGAGCGAGCGCGTCGATCTGGACGACCACCATCTCGCCCCACTGGCCGAGCGCGCGGTGCGAGGTTCGGGAGTCGCTGCCGAGCTGGTCGTCGTACGCGATGTCTGCGTGGTGACCGACCGGCGTCGCCTGGAGCGGGTGCTCGGGAATCTCATCGCCAACGCGGACAAGCACGGGCGGGCGCCCGTCGTGCTGACCGTCGACGGGCCCGTGGTCTCGGTGCGCGATCACGGCGACGGATACCCGGACTACCTGGTGGAACACGGGCCCCAGCGGTTCCGCACGGAGGGGACGACCCTGGGGCACGGCCTCGGTCTGACGATCGCGCTGGGCCAGACGGCGGTCCTCGGCGCACGGCTCACGTTCACGAACGCGCCGGACGGCGGGGCGGTGGCGACGCTGACGCTGCCGTACGAGGAGCCCGCGGGCGGCGGTGCCAAATGCCCCGACGGGGCGGCTTGACGGGCGGTTTGACGCCGCGTGAGCCTTTGCGCGCCCAGCGTGCCGATTTTAGTGTGAATTGCGGCCTATGACCCATGCTCCAAGGGACTGCGGGCCGCACCACATTCGCCCCTTCCCTAGAGGAGGCCCCCATGTCCCTTCGGCCCACCGCGACCAGGACCCGGCTCGGCATACTCGCCGCCGGCTGCTCGCTCGCCGCCCTCACCGTCACCGGCCCCGCCTTCGCGGCCGACGACGCGGGCGCCAACTCCAACAGCCACCCGCGCATCTACAAGGGCCGCGTCACCGCCAAGCACGGCCTGCTGCTGCGCACCGCCCCCACCCGGGGCAGCCACGTGATCCGCAGCGTGCCGTACGGCAAGGTCGTGCACATCTACTGCAAGACGACCGGCGACCACGTGCAGGGCAACAACCGCTGGTACCTGCTCACCAACGGCACCTGGGCCTGGGGCGCCGCGCACTACATCGCCAACATCGGGCCCGCGCCGCGCTGGTGCTGACGCACCACAAGCACACGGTGACATAAACGGACATTGAGGCCTATCGCTTGCTACGTTCCGGGCATGACCCGAACAGCAGCGGCGCCCCCGTCCGTACCCGCTGTTCGCGTACCCCGGCGCCGTGGCACCGAAGTCGCCCTGATCGTCGTGGCCGTCCTGCTCTCGGTCTACGGCTACTGCGACGTCGGCCTCGCCAAGAACGGCACCGTCCCGCCCGGCGCCGCCGGTTACGGCGCCGGGCTCGGCGTGCTCGCGCTCCTGGCCCATCTCGCGGTCCGCTTCCGCGCGCCCTACGCCGATCCGCTGCTCCTGCCGATCGCCGTGCTCCTCAACGGCCTGGGCCTCGTCCTGATCTACCGGCTCGACCTGGAGACGCCCGGCGACGAGGCGGCGCCCACGCAACTCGTCTGGTCCACCGTCGGCGTGGCGCTCTTCATCGGCGTCGTGGTCCTCCTGCGCGACCACCGGGTGCTCCAGCGGTACGCGTACATCTGCGTGGTCACCGCGCTTGTCCTGATGATCGTGCCGATCTTCTTCCCGGCCGTGAACGGCGCCCGGATCTGGATCAGGGTCGGCGGATTCTCCATCCAGCCCGGCGAGTTCGCGAAGATCCTGCTCGCGATCTTCTTCGCCAGCTATCTGTCCGCCAACCGCAACGCGCTGGCCTACACCGGCCGTACGGTCTGGAAGCTGACGAAGCTCCAGCTGCCGACCGGCCGTGTGCTCGGCCCGATCGTCGCGATCTGGCTCCTGAGCGTCGGGGTCCTCGTCCTCGAACGGGACCTCGGCACCTCGCTGCTCTTCTTCGGGCTCTTCGTGATCCTGCTGTACGTCGCCACCGGACGCACCGGCTGGATCGCGGTCGGCCTGGTGCTCGCCGGGGTCGGGGCGTACACGGTCGGCTCGCTCGAACCCCACGTGCACAGCCGGGTCGAGGACTGGCTGCACCCCTTCGCCTCCATCGACGCGGGCGAGGGGCCCAACCAACTGGCCCAGTCCCTCTTCGCCTTCGCGGCCGGCGGGATGCTCGGGACCGGGCTCGGGCTCGGGCACTCCATCCTCATCGGCTTCGCCGCCAAGTCCGACTTCATCCTGGCGACGGCGGGCGAGGAGCTGGGCCTCGCGGGCCTCGCCGCGATCTTCCTCCTGTACGCGCTCCTGGTGGAGCGCGGCTATCGGGCGGGGCTCGCCCTGCGGGACGCCTTCGGACGGCTGCTCGCGGTCGGGCTCGCCTCGATCGTCGCGCTCCAGGTGTTCGTGATCGCGGGCGGGGTGACCGGGCTCATTCCGCTGACCGGCATGGCGATGCCCTTCCTGGCGCAGGGCGGCTCGTCGGTCGTCACCAACTGGATCATCGTGGCGCTGCTCATCCGGGTCAGCGACTCGGCGCGCTCCCAGCCGGTCGGCCCCCTGAAATCCGCGGAGGAGGGCGCGTGACCAGGTACATCCGCCATGCCGCCGCGTTCTGCGCGCTGCTCCTCATCGCCCTGCTCGTGAACGCGACCCGCGTCCAGGTCGTGCAGTCCGAGCACTTCGACGAGAACCCCGCCAACCGCCGCCAGGCCATCGCCCGCTTCGGCCAGCCCCGCGGGGACATCATGGTCGACGGCCGCGCGGTCACCGGATCCAAGGACACCGGGGAGCAGCTCCGCTATGAACGGACGTACAAGAAGGGCCCGTTGTACGCCCCCGTGACCGGCTACGCCTCGCAGGTCTACGGCACGACCCTCCTGGAGAACGCCGAGGACGACATCCTCTCCGGCACCGACCCGATGCTCGCCCCGCTCCCCCTGTGGAACGACATCAGCCGCGCCCAGAACCCCGGCGGCCAGGTGCGGACCACCATCAAGGCAGCGGCGCAGCAGGCCGCGTACGCGGGGCTCGGCGGCAGGAAGGGGGCGGTCGCCGCGATCGAGCCGTCGACCGGGAAGATCCTCGCCCTGGTCAGCACCCCTTCGTACGATCCCGAGCGGCTCTCCGGCACCAGTGGGTCGGTGGCGAGGTCCTGGGCGGCGCTGAACGGCAGCGCCGACAAGCCGATGCTGAACCGGGCGATCCGCCAGACGTATCCGCCCGGTTCGACGTTCAAGGTGGTGACGGCGGCGGCCGCTCTGGACGCGGGCACGGTCACGGACCTGGACGCCGCCACCAAGTCGCCCAATCCCTACACGCTGCCCGGCACCAGCACGCAGCTGACGAACGAGGTCGACGGCTGCACGAACGCGCCCCTGCGCTACGCCTTCGAGTGGTCCTGCAACACGGTCTTCGCCAAGCTGGGCGCGGACACCGGCCTGGGCGACATGCTGGGCACGGCACGGAACTTCGGCTTCAACGACAGCGGCCTGGAGATCCCGTCATCGGTGGCGGCGAGCAACTTCGACACGTCGATGGACGACGCGCAGCTTGCGCTCTCCTCGATCGGCCAGTTCAACACGCGGGCGACGCCGCTGCAGATGGCGATGGTCTCCGCGGCGGTGGCGAACGGCGGCCAGGTCGAGTCCCCGCACCTGGTGGACGAGACCACGACCGACGACGGCGACGTGGTGCGGAACACCGGCACCAACTCCCTTCACCAGGCGATGAATCCGGCCACGGCGATGCAGCTGCGGGAGCTGATGACCGACGTGGTCGAGGAGGGCACCGGCGGCAACGCGGCGATCCCGGACGTGACGGTCGGCGGCAAGACGGGCACGGCCCAGCACGGCATCGACAACTCCGGCACGCCGTACGCCTGGTTCATCTCCTGGGCCCAGAAATCCGGCGAGGCCCAGCCATCGGTGGCGGTGGCGGTGGTCGTGGAGGACGCGGCGGCGGACCGGGGCGACATCAGCGGCGGCGGGAGCGCGGCGCCGGTCGCGAAGGCGGTGATGGAGGCGGTGCTCGACGGGTCGTAGAGAGCAGGGCATCCGTCTCCATCACACGGCAGGGGACCTCAGGGGTTCCGGGCGTCGCCCGAGGCGATCATGTCCTCGACCTCCGCCACCCGCTCGCCCTCCTCCGCCGCGAACCGCTCCGCGTCCAGCTTCTCGGCGATCTCCTCGTCCTGCGCCATCAGCTGGTCGAGGTTGGCGTTGCCCATCTCGAACACGCCCATGTCGACGTACGCCTCCTGCAGGCGCTTGCCCCACAGGCCGATGTCCTTGACGCACGGCACGATGCGGCTGAAGAGCAACTGCCGGAAGAGGGCGAGGAACTCGGAGTTCTCGCTGTACTCCTCGGCCTCCGCCTTCGGGATGCCGAAGTTCTCCAGGACCTCGACGCCGCGCAGGCGGTCGCGCATCAGATAGCAGCCCTCGATCACGAACTCCTCGCGCTCGCGCAGCTCCTTGTCCGACAGCTGCTTGTAGTAGTCGCGCAGGGCCATGCGGCCGAAGGCCACGTGCCGCGCCTCGTCCTGCATGACGTACGCGAGGATCTGCTTGGGCAGCGGCTTGTCCGTCGTGTCGCGGATCATGCCGAAGGCGGCGAGCGCGAGGCCCTCGATGAGTACCTGCATGCCGAGGTAGGGCATGTCCCAGCGGGAGTCGCGCAGGGTGTCGCCGAGCAGCGACTGGAGGTTGTCGTTGATGGGGTAGAGCATGCCGACCTTGTCGTGCAGGAAGCGGCCGTAGACCTCCGCGTGCCGCGCCTCGTCCATGGTCTGGGTCGCCGAATAGAACTTCGCGTCCAGGTCGGGGACCGACTCCACGATGCGCGCCGCGCACACCATCGCGCCCTGCTCGCCGTGCAGGAACTGGCTGAACTGCCAGGAGGCGTAGTGCCTGCGCAGCTCGCCCTTGTCCCGTTCGGTCATCTTCGCCCAGTGGCGGGTGCCGTAGAGCGACATCGACTCGTCGGGGGTGCCCAGGGGGTCGTACGGGTCGACCTCCAGATCCCAGGCGATGCGCTTGGCGCCGTCCCACTGCTTGTCCTTGCCCTTCTGGTAGAGGGCGAGCAGCTGGGCGCGGCCCTCGTCGTACTCCCAGCTGAAGCGGGCCGCGCCGGTCGCCGGTATCTGCCAGGTGGTCTCGTCGGGGGCGTGGGTGTACAGCTCGTGCGTGGACATGGACGGCTCCTCAGGGTGGGCCTTCGCTCTCCGGGAACGTTTCGCGCTGCTTCCGAGTGCCTTGTACCAACCGGTAGTTGGCAGGCTCACACGCTCGTAGACGCGGGGTCAACAAGTCGTGCGCAAGGGATTGACGCCCTTGCTGACGGGCAGTCTCATAAGACATGACCGCCGGTAACTGTGACGACGAGGCAGACGACGAGGCAGGGGCAGAGTCATGACGACCATCACGGAGGACGCGGCGATCGAAGGGCTGCGGGACGCGCTGGGACTGCTCAAGGACCGGGAACAGGTGGCGGAGCGGCTGCTCGACTCCTCCGCCAAGCACTCCTTCGACCCCGACAAGGAGCTGGACTGGGAGGCGCCCTTCGAGGAGGGCAAGTGGTTCTGGCCCCCGGAGCTGGTCTCCCTGTACGGCACGCCGATGTGGCAGCGGATGAGCGAGGAGCAGCGCATCGCGCTCTCCCAGCACGAGGCCGCCGCGCTCGCGTCGCTCGGCATCTGGTTCGAGCTGATCCTGATGCAGCTGCTCGTACGGCACATCTATGACAAGCCGGCCACGAGCGCGCACGTGCGGTACGCCTTGACCGAGATCGAGGACGAGTGCCGCCACTCGAAGATGTTCGCGCGCCTGATCACGCGCGGGGACACGCCGTACTACCCGGTCAGCGCCGTGCACCGGAACCTGGGCCGCCTCTTCAAGACCATCTCGACGACACCCGGTTCGTTCACGGCGACGCTGCTCGGCGAGGAGATCCTCGACTGGATGCAGCGCCTCACGTTCCCGGACGAGCGCGTCCAGACCCTCGTGCGCGGCGTCACGCGGATCCACGTCGTGGAGGAGGCGCGCCATGTGCGGTACGCCCGTGAGGAGCTGCGCCGCCAGATGGTGACGGCGCCGCGCTGGTCCCAGGAGTTCACTCGCCTCACCTCCGGCGAGTTCGCCCGCATCTTCTCCATCGCCTTCATCAACCCCGAGGTCTACACGAACGTGGGCCTGGACAGGCGCGAGGCCATGGCCCAGGTCAAGGCGAGCGCCCACCGCCGCGAGGTCATGCAGACGGGAGCCAAGCGCCTGACCGACTTCCTGGACGAGATCGGGGTGCTGCGGGGCGCGGGGCGGCGGCTGTGGAAGAGCTCTGGACTCCTGGCGTAACGAAGAGGGTACGCAGGGTTCCGGGGCGCTTGTTCGAAAGGACGGATACGCTGCGGGGCATGACCTCGCCTGCTCCCACCCGCGCGTACCGGCGCCTCAGTGTCGAAGAGCGGCAGCGGCAGCTCAAGGAGGCGGCCCTGTCCCTCTTCGCGGTGCGCGCACCCGACGAGGTCTCCCTCGACGACGTCGCGGAGGCGGCCGGAGTCTCCCGGCCGCTCGTCTACCGCTACTTCCCGGGCGGCAAGCAGCAGTTGTACGAGGCCGCGCTTCGGTCCGCCGCCGACGAGCTGGAGCAGTGCTTCGCCGAGCCTCCCGAGGGCCCGCTCACCCAGCGCCTCGCGAACGCCCTCGACCGCTATCTCGCCTTCGTCGACCAGCACGACGCGGGGTTCAGCGCGCTCCTTCAGGGCGGCAGCGTCGTGGAGACCTCGCGCACGACGGCCATAGTGGACGAGGTGCGCAGGACGGCCGCCGAGCACATACTCGCCCACCTGGAGGTCGTGGGCGCTACGGGCCCGCGCCTCAGGATGACCGTGCGGATGTGGATCACCTCCGTCGAGGCGGCGTCCCTGATCTGGCTGGACGAGGAGAAGCAGCCGCCGCTCGACGAGCTGCGGGACTGGCTGGTCGAGCAGTTCATGGCGGTCCTGGTGGCCTCCGCGGGCCGCGACCCGCAGACCGCGGAGGCGGTACGGGGCGCGCTGGCCATGGAGACGGCCGAAGGACCCGCGGGCTCGCTCGCCCGGCGTGTCCTTCCCGTGGTGAGCGACGCGGCGCACCTGCTGTGACCCGCCGCAGCCGCCTGCTGTGACACTGGCCGGGTGAAGAGCGAAGACACCCCCTTCGTGGGTGGCCCCCTGGACGGCCGCGTCCTGCCCATCCTGCTCGGCCCGACCGGCCACCCCCCGAAGGTGTACCGGGTCCCGGTGCCGGACGAGGCGGGCGGCCCGCCGACCGTGCTCGTGTACCGCCGGGTGGCCAAGGCGGGCAAGCGGCTCGGCCTTCACCAGGGCTGGACGTACGAGTACGACCCCGAGGGCGACAAGGCAGGGCCCGGCCTGAAGTGGCCGTGGTCAAAGCCGGGCGGGGCGGGCTGAGCGCCTCCGGGGCCTACGGGTTCCCGCCGGGGCAAGGGTGGCGCGCCGTGGGGCCCTGGACGAGTGAGCGCATTGCGCCAACCCGCGCACCTTCCGGAGGCGGGCCGCGCCGGGGCGGCTGATGCTCGCGGTGCGGGGCGGACGTGCCGCCGCGCACCGGAGGTGATGGCATGTCAGGCAGGCTGCTGCGGTGGGTCGGTACGGGCGCGGCGCTCGGGGCGTTGCTGGCGACGGCGTCTCCCGCGTACGCCGTGCCGGAGCCTTCGGGCCCCGGGGAGCGCCCGGTCTCCGAGCTCCTGACGGACCTTCAGGAGCTGTACCGGAAGGCCGAGGAGTCGACGGAGACGTACAACGCGACCCAGGAGAAGCTCAAGGACCAGCGCGCCGAGGTCACCCGCCTGAACGGCAGCCTGGCCCGCGCGAGGACCTCGGTCCGCGACAGCCGGGGCGCGGCGGCCCGCTTCGCGCGCCAGCAGTACCAGGGCAGGACGAACATCTCCCCCTACGTACACCTCCTCCTCGCCCGCAACCCCCAGCAGGCCGTCGACCAGGGCCATGTGCTCGGGCGGGCGGCGGCGGAGCGGGCCGCGACGGTGGAGCGGCTGGTCGGCGGGGAGCAGAAGGCGTCCGCGCTCGCGGCCAGGGCGAAGGGAGCCCTGGCGACCCAAGTCGCCCTGGCCGCCCGGGAGAAGGAGGCGCGGGACACGGTCAAGGGCCGGCTGAAGGAGGTCGAGGAACTCCTCGCGTCGCTGAGCACGGAGCAGCTGGAGGAGCTTGCGAGGGCGGAGGAGGAGGGGATGGCGGAGGCGCAGAAGAAGTTCCTGAAGTCAGGATCGCTGAGCGGCTCCCCGGGCTCGACGCCGACCCGACCGCCCTCCCGGCGGGGGGATTCCGCCCTGGACTACGCCGTACGCCAGATCGGCAAGCCGTACAAGTGGGGCGCGGAGGGCCCCAGGTCCTTCGACTGCTCGGGCCTCACTTCCCGGGCATGGGCCGCGGCGGGCAAGGAGATCCCCCGCACGTCACAGGAGCAGTGGGCGCAGCTGAAGCGGGTCTCGCTGCGGAAGCTGCGGCCGGGCGACCTGATCGTCTACTTCCCCAAGGCCACGCATGTGGCGATGTACCTGGGCGACGGCATGGTGATCCAGGCCCCGCGCCCCGGGACCCGGGTCAAGGTCTCCCCCATCGCCGCGAACCCCCTCCTTGGCGCGGTACGCCCGGACCCCTCGGCCAAGCCGATGAAGGACTACGTCCCGCCGAAGCTGCCCCGCGGGGCAATGAAGGGCGGCGACGCGGGCTACGGCAGAGCAGCCGCGCCCCGAACGTGACCACCGCCGGGGAGCGCCCGGGGCGGCCCCCGCACACCCGCAGCCGACAGCACACCCGAGGGGACGTGCCGGTATGTCCGCCCGGAGCACGGTTCGCAGGACTCCCCAGCCGAAGCACCCCGGCGGCCACCGGACGATAGCGAGGACGGACATACCGGCACGGCCCCGCCCCCACAGACAGACCGCGCCGCAGTCCCCACACACCCGCAGCCGACAGCACACCCGAGGGGACACTCAGCCCGTAAGCCCCGCGAGGTACGCGCCCGTCTTCTCCGGCTCGTAGAAGAAGTTCTCGAAGTCCGACGGGTCGTTGAAGCCGTTAGCGAAGCGGTCCGCCGCCGGCTGCAGTTGGCCCGCCGCGCCGATGAGGTTCAGGACGTGCTCCGGCGGCGGCGACAGCATCGCGTTCGTCCACTTGGTGACGTGCTGAGCCGTCTCCCAGTACCGGTCGAACGTGGTCTGCATCCACTCCGCGTCGAACGGCTTGTCGCCGTGCGAGAGGATCGAGTCGAGGTACGAAGCCGCGCACTTCGACGCCGAGTTGGACCCCTGCCCCGTGATCGGGTCGTTCGCCACGACCACGTCCGCGACGCCCAGGACGAGGCCGCCGCCCGGCAGCTGCCCGATCGGCTTGCGCACCGTCGGCGCGTAGCGCCCGGACAACGTGCCGCCCGCGTCCGTCAGTTCGACCTTCGTCGCCCGCGCGTACTCCCACGGCGTGAACTTCTCGAGGAGTTCGAGCGTCAGCGCCAGGTGTTCCGACGGGTCCTTGACGCCCTGGAAGACGTCGAGCGGACCGCCGGGCACGCCCTCCCAGAACAGGATGTCCGCACGCCCGGACGTCGTCAGCGTCGGCATGACGAAGAGCTCGCCCACGCCAGGCACCAGGTTGCACCGCACCGCGTCGAACTCGGGGTGCTCGGGCCGCGGACCCATCCCGTGGACGTACGCGACGGCCAGCGCACGCTGCGGGGTGTCGTAGGGGGAGCGAGCGGCGTCGCGCTCGAACATCGAGACCAGCTCGCCCTTGCCCGCGGAGACGAGCACCAGGTCGTACGTGCGGGAGAAGTAGTCGAGGTCCGAGACCGCCGCGCCGTGGATGACCAGCTGGCCGCCCCGCTGCGCGAACGTCTCCATCCAGCCCGCCATCTTCACGCGCTGGTCGACGGACTGGGCGAAGCCGTCGAGCTTGCCGACCCAGTCGATGACGCGGGAGCCCTCGTTTGAATCAGACACAGTAGGTCCTGCGACTGAGACGCCGAGGCCCTCGATCTTGGGGGCCTGGGACTCCCAGAAGTTCACCTGGAGGTCCCGCTCGTGCTGCAGCGCCGTGTGGAACATGCACTGCGTGGACATCACACGGCCGGACCGGACCTCGTCCGCCGTGCGGTTGGACATCAGGGTGACCTCGTACCCCTGCGACTGGAGTCCGAGAGCGATCTGGAGCCCGGCCTGACCGGCTCCGACGACGAGTATCTTCCGCATGGCGGCTGCTTCTCCTACGAGGTACTGAAAACTGAAGAGTTGGAAGAGTGGGAAGAGTTATTCGGGGGTTGCTGCCAGGGCGTGGCCGACCAGCGAGAGCAGTGACTCGATCACCGAGATCCGCTGCCTCGCGTCCATGATCAGCACCGGTATGTGCGGCGGGATCGTCAGCGCCTCACGGACGTCCGCGGGCGCGAACTCCTCGGTGCCGTCGAAGTGGTTGACGGCCACGATGTACGGCAGACCGCAGCTCTCGAAGTAGTCGAGCGCGGGGAAGCAGTCGGAGAGCCTGCGGGTGTCGGCCAGGACCACGGCGCCGATCGCGCCGCGCACCAGGTCGTCCCACATGAACCAGAAGCGCTGCTGCCCCGGCGTACCGAAGAGGTAGAGCACGAGGTCGTCGTCGAGCGTGATCCGGCCGAAGTCCATGGCGACCGTGGTCGTGGTCTTGTCCGGGGTCGACGTGAGGTCGTCCGTGTCCTCGCTCGCCTGCGTCATCAGCGCCTCCGTCTGGAGGGGCGTGATCTCGGAGACCGCGGTGACCAGCGTCGTCTTGCCGACGCCGAAGCCGCCCGCCACCACGATCTTCGTCGCTATCGGGGCCCGGGTGCGGTCCGTCTGCCAGGCTTGGAGGTTCTCGTCCGGGTCGGGGCCCGGGTGGCGGAGGTCAGAGACGGCGGAGTCCACTCAGCACCCTTTCCAGCAGTGCGCGGTCCGGCTGTCCCGGGCCGTGGCCCGTTCCGTACACGCGGATCTTTCCCTGGTCTGCGAGGTCGCTCAGCAGGACGCGGACCACGCCGAGCGGCATCTTCAGAAGCGCGGCGATCTCCGCGACCGTACGCATACGGCGGCAGATCTCGACGATGGCCCGCATCTCCGGCATGACACGGGCGATGGCGTCGCCCTGCGGCAGTTCGAGGCGCTCCTCGGGGGCTTCGAGGGCAGCGACGAACGTCTCGACGAGCAGGACGTGGCCGAAGCGGGTGCGGCCGCCGGTGAGCGAGTACGGGCGCACTCGGGCGGGTTTGCGGTCGCCGCCCCGCTGGGGAAGCTTGCCGGGCTTACTGCTCATCGGACGCTCTCCATCGACTGGCGCAGCTCACTGCGGAGTTCGGGGGTGAGGACATGCCCGGCGCGGCCGACGAAGAGCGCCATGTGGTACGCGACGACGCTCATGTCGCAGTCCGGGGTGGCGTGCACGCCGAGCAGCGAGCCGTCGCTGATCGACATCACGAAGAGGCTGCCCTCCTCCATGGCGACGACGGTCTGCTTGACCGTTCCCGCGTCCATCAGCTTGGCGGCGCCGATGCAGAGGGAACCGAGTCCGGACACGATGGTGGCGAGGTCCGCGCTGGAGCCTTTGGGGCCCGAACTGTTGTCGACCGCCTGCTCGTTGTTGCGTGCGGGGTCGGAGGAGAGCAGGAGCAGTCCGTCGGAGGAGACCACCGCGACCGAAAGCAGCCCTGGCACCTCCTCGACGAGATTCGTAAGGAGCCAGTGCAGGTTGCGTGCTTCGCTGCTCAGTCCGAACGCGGCCCCGGATTTACTGCCGGTGGAAGTGCTGCCGGTGGAAGTGCTGCCAGTGGAAGTGCTGCCGGTGGAAGAACTGGGCGAGCGCATGGGCGCAGTCAACTACTTGCCTCCTCGACTGTGTCCCCCATGTTGTTTCTGGTCTCTTCGGTGTCTTCGGTCTCTTCGGTCTCTTCGTTACGTTCGGTCAGCTCGGCCTCTACGTCACGACGGCCGCTGATGGCTCCCTGATGGAAGCCCCCGAGCCGCTTGCGCAGCGCTTCGGCGTCGACGGAGCCGCTGCGCGCCTTGGGCACGGTGGGCTCGGGCGCGGTGATCTTGGGCGTGCGCTTGGGGAGGCCCTTGTCGGTGACGCGCTCCCACTTGGGGGCGGGGTCGGGCGCGGGGGCGGGCTCGGCGGCGGGTTCGGGCTCCGGGGCCTCCGCTGCCGGGGCCTCCTGGGCCTCGGGGGCCTCGCTCTCCGGGGCAGACGGAGGGGCAAGCTCCATGGTCGTCTCGGGCGAAGCCTCGGGTTCAGCGCCACCCTCCGGCTCCGGCTCCGGCTCCGCTTCGACCTCCGCTTCCCGCACCGCATTCTCCGCGGCCGCGATCAGCGGATCCTCGGCCGCATCCCCCGCGGCGGCGGCGGAAACCGCCGAGCGCCCCGGCAGCACATTGGAGTTGGCCTCGGCCTCCGAGCCCGGAAGGTGCAGGGCGGGCGCCCCGCCGGCAACAGGCACACCGACCGGCGGCGCACCCACCGCGGGTGCCGCGGCGAGGATCGACTTCGGCAGGACCACGACCGCCGCGATACCGCCCTGCTTCTGCTCGCGCAGCCGCACCCGCGCGCCGTGCCGCGCGGCGAGCCGGGCCACGACATAGAGGCCGAGCCCGAGCCCGTCCCCGCTCTCCTGGTCGTACGCGTCGTCCGGACGGAACTCCGCCAGGCGGGAGTTGAGCTCGTCCATGCGGTCCGATGTGACCCCTATGCCCTCGTCCTGCACGGAGAGCATGACCTCGCCGCTCTCCAGGAGCCAGCCGGAGACCTCGACGGAGGCGTCCGGCGGCGAGAACGAGGTCGCGTTCTCCAGGAGCTCGGCGACCAGGTGGCTGATGTCGTCCGCGGCGAAGCCCGCGACGTGCGCGTGCGGCGGCAGCGTGGCGATGCGCACCCGCTCGTACCGCTCGATCTCACTGACGGCGGCGCGTACGACGTCGACGAGCGGGACCGGGCCCGGGTGCTGATGCCCGTGCTCGGCGCCGGCGAGTACGAGCAGGTTCTCGCTGTGGCGGCGCATGACCGTGGCGAAGTGGTCGAGCTTGAAGAGCGTGGCGAGACGGTCGGGGTCCTGCTCGCGGTCCTCGAGGTTCTCGATGACGGCGAGCTGCCGCTCGACCAGGCCGAGGGTGCGCAGGGCCAGATTGACGAACGTGCCGTGGATGGACTGCCGCACCCGCTCCAGGTGGGCGGAGGCCTCGGTCAGTTCGGCGCGCAGCGTCTCGCGCTCGTCGGCCATGGACTTGCGCTGGCCGATGAGGTGCTTGCGGTCCGCTTCGAGGGTGGTCAGGCGCTCGGTGAGGGCGGCCGCGTGCTCGTGCAGCGCGTTGACGGACCGTACGACCTGGGCGAACTCGTCGTCGCGGCCCGTGAAGCGGATCGGCTCCTGGGGCGCGGGCTCGGTGGCCAGGCGGGCCGAGCCGATGCGCAGGACGGCGAGCGGACGGGTCAGGCTGCGGGCCATCGCCATGGAGACGCCGACCGCGACGAGCAGCGTGACGCCGATGAGCGCGATGCGGATCTCGAGGGCCGTCACGTCGTCGTCGCGCAGCTTGGCGAGGTCCTTGGTGCGCTGCACCGTGAGCGCGGACTCGGCGCCGCGCATCATCTCGATGCGGGCGGAGAGCGCGGTGTCGAGCTTCCTGCGGTCGTAGCCCCGCTCGGTGGTGGAGAGCGTGGGCTGGTCGGTGAGGCGGGAGAGGTACTTCTCGGCCGTCGTCACCTCGTGGCCCGTGACCGTCGAGTCGTACGTGGTGCGGGCGCCGTCCGTGGCCGCGTCCCGGAAGTCGGCGAGGGCGGCCTGTTCGCGGACGTGGGCCTGCTGTCCCGCGGCGCTGAGTCCGTCGCGCTGCTTGCTGCCGGCCGAGGACTCGTCGACCACCGTGGTGGGCAGGCCGGTGACGGGGTCGACGGTGGTGCTCGTCTCGGTGGAGCGCGGGACGGCGAGGGTGGCGAGGAGGAGGCCGCGGGCGCTCGCCGCCTGTTCGACGGCGTGGTCGAGGTCGGCGAGTGCGTAGGCGCCGGAGCCCGCGCCGGGCGGGGTCTGCTCGGCGAGTTCGCGGGTGAGGCCGTGCAGTTCGGTGATGACGTTCGAGTACGCCGTGTGGGCTTGGAGAGCAGTGCTCTTGCCGGTGAGCGCCGCTCTGCGTACGGCGCCGATGTCGGCGAGGTCCTTCCGCAGACCGGCCGGCGCGTCGGCCGTGCGCAGCTCCTCGATCTGGCGGTCGACGCGGGCGCTGCGGCTCTCGGAGAGCCCCTTGCCCTGCGGGCGGCCCGCCGCGATGAACGAGGTGACCTCGTCGCGCTCGTCGGCCAGTGAGTGACCGAGGGAGACCGCGTCCTGGGTGTGCTCGGCGAGGGTCACCAGGCTCTGGGCGTCGCTCAGTTGCCCGGATGCGGCGACGATGGCGGGCGCTCCGGCCCCGGCGATCGCGGCGGCCACGACGGCGACGGCGACGATCAGCCGATTGCGCACGCGCGCTGTGGGCCTGGAGTTGGCGGACTTCACCGGCTTCGAGGGGCCGCCGACGGGCTTCGAGCCGTCAGTGGCCTGCACGCCGGGGGCAGTGTGCTCTCCTGCCGCGTTCTCCCCCGCCGCGCTCTCTTCCGCTGTGTGCTCGGGCGAGCGCTCTGTAGGGGTGGTCGCGCCCGGCGCGGCCCCTTCAGGAGCCGTCTGCTTGCCCTTGCGCCCAGGCCGCATCTTCTGCACCGGTGCTCGCATTCTTGTTTTTCGTCTGCCCATGGGCCCGGGTGACGATCCGTCAACACACGCGCCCCCCGGTACGGCTCCTGACCCTTCCAGTGCCGATGGGTGGCAGTCGCGCATCACATGCCTGGCCACCCGAAGGAGTGAACATCGGCGGGGAGTTGGCGAGCAAGTCCCCGCCGGGGCCGAAAGTCTCGGCCACGGTGCGCCGGTTGGACGTCGACCGCAGGCTTTGGCAGGATGCGCCGCCACACGCCTCTGGAAGTGATCATTCCGACTGAAATCCGGCGCCTGACCTGCTGGTCCGGGCCAATCCCCGCCTTTTTGCGCCCTCCGGATGACCTTGTGAAGGCCTCGTGCAGACTGGCCGAATGCGTATCGAACTCGCCACCGAGCCCGGAGACCCCGCACGCCCCAACGAGGACTACGCCGCGGTCATGCTTCCCGCAGGCGGACAGGGCGGATCGCTGATCCTTCTCGACGGGGTGACTCCGCCCGCCGGAGACGACGGTTGTCTGCATTCCGTCCCTTGGTTCACGGCGCGACTCGGGGGCGCGCTGGGGGAACTGTCCGTTTCGCGACGGGATATGACGCTCTCCGAGATCCTCGCGGCGGCGATCGCGCGCACCGCGGATGCCCATGGTCAGACCTGTGACCTTTCTCACCCGCGCACTCCTCAGGCCACCGTGGTTCTGGTGCGTTGGGACGACGACCGGGTCGAGCACCTGGTCCTGTCCGACTCCGCGCTCCTGGTGGAGGGACCGGACGGCCAGGTCACGCCGGTGCTCGACGAGCGCCTCGCGGAACTGCCGCCGAGGATCCGCGAGATGCGCGACGGGGTCCGCGCGCTGCCGCGCGGCTCGGCCGAACGCGAGGTCGCGGGCCGCGCGTACGGAGCGGCTGTCGAGGCCCTGCGGAACGCGGATGACGGCTTCTTCACCGCCGCCGCCGATCCCTCGGCGGCGGCACGGGCGGCGGCCGGCACGTGGCCGCGCGCCGAGGTGACGGCGGTGGCGGCCCTGACGGACGGGGTCGGCCGCTGGGTCGAGACGTTCCGTGCGGGCGACTGGGCGGAGTGCTTCGCGCTGCTGCGCAAGGACGGTCCACAGCGTCTGGTGGACCGGGTGCGGGAGTTGGAGCGGGCGGACCCGGAGGGGTCGGCGTTCCCTCGGGGGAAGCGGCATGACGACGCGGCTGTCGTTTACGCGGAGTTGTGACCGGGCTGGCCCCTGGGCCCGAAACGTCGTCCGCTGGTACGTCGTGGCTGGTCGCGCAGTTCCCCGCGCCCCTTCGCGCGCCCCTCAAGACTCCGCGGACGAGTTCAGCTGACGCAAGAGGCGGGCCAGTTCCGCCACCTCCAGCCGGTCCCACCCGGCCAGCTGCCGCACGTACCGCTCCCGCCGGGCGGCCCGCACCGTACGGAAGCGCGTCCCGCCCTCCTCCGTGAGGTGGACCAGCCAGGCACGCCCGTCGGCGGGGTCGGGTTCGCGGGCGACGAGCCCCAGCTCCTCCAGGGCCCGCAGCTGACGGCTCATCGTCGCCTTGCCGACGCCGATGTACGCGGCGAGATCCGTGGCCCGCTGCGGGCCCGAGTCGTCGAGGCAGACCAGGAGGCCGTACGCGGCGGGCTCCAGGTCGGGGTGGACCTGGCGCGCCATCTCCCCGGACGAGGCCCGTGCACGGCGCAGGAGCAGCGACAACTCCCGCTCCAGGGAGAGGAACTCACGGTCGACCCCCCTGTTCACGTCGACTCCGCCGTCGTTCTCGCCCTCGCGCACTTCAGCACCCATGGCACGCTTTCTTTCCGGATCAGACAAGTTTCCGCCCCGCACGGCGGCAGACATTGCGCGTCGGCCCATCGCCGCAGCTCGTCCAGTATTTCGCAACGTCCCGCGAGGCCACGCGGAGGACACCGCCGCAGGAGTAGACCAACGGCAGACACCGGGCCCCCTTCCCAGCCACAGGTCTACGTGCGTAGCGTCATGCATGACATGTTCACACCACAACATGTCGACAAGGTCCCCCCCTGAGCTCCATCGAGCTCAACCGAGGCCTACGGAGGCACGCCCATGCCCGTGCACAGACCCGGAACGCCCCGCCGCTCCCGCTGGTCGGCGGCCGGAATCCTGCTCTCAGTCCTCTCCGCCCTCTCCCTCCTGATCACCCTGCCCGGCGCCGCACAGGCCGCCGGCGGCGATGACACCCCGGCCCGCGGTTCGGCCCGTATGGGCCAGGGCGTCATCGAGCACGACGGGCAGGGCAGTCTGCCGCCCGGCGGCGACGCCGTACAGACCGAAGGCGTCGACGTCAGCAGCCACCAGGGCAACGTCGCCTGGGCGACCCTCTGGAACAGCGGCGTGAAGTGGTCCTACGTGAAGGCGACCGAGGGGACTTACTACAAGAACCCCTACTTCGCCCAGCAGTACAACGGTTCGTACAACGTGGGCATGATCCGCGGCGCCTACCACTTCGCGACGCCCGACACCACGAGCGGCGCCACCCAGGCCAACTACTTCGTGGACAACGGCGGCGGCTGGTCGCGGGACGGCAGGACGCTGCCGGGCGCGCTTGACATCGAGTGGAATCCGTACGGGGCGGCCTGCTTCGGCAAGTCCCAGTCGGCGATGGTCACCTGGATCCGTGACTTCCTGAACCAGTACAAGGCGCGCACCGGGCGCCACGCGGTGATCTACACCGCCACCAGCTGGTGGAAGCAGTGCACCGGCAACTACGGCGGCTTCGCCGTCAACAACCCGCTCTGGATCGCCCGTTACGCCAGCGCTCCGGGCGAGCTGCCCGCCGGGTGGGGCGTCCAGACCATGTGGCAGTACACCTCGACGGGCCCGACGGTCGGGGACCACAACAAGTTCAACGGCGCCCTTGACCGGGTCAAGGCGCTCGCCAACGGCTGAGCACGCACGCCGCACGCGAGGGCCCGGGACCCCGATCGGGGTCCCGGGCCCTCACTCACCGACCGCCTCCGTCACGCGGCGGCCGGAACCCTCACCTCGGCCTCGGTCAGGGCCAGTTCGAGCACCTGACGGACGTCCGTCACCGGGTGCACGTCCAGCTTCTCCAGGATCTCCGCCGGGACGTCGTCCAGGTCGGCCTCGTTCCGCTTCGGGATGATCACCGTGGTGATCCCGGCGCGGTGCGCGGCGAGCAGCTTCTGCTTGACGCCGCCGATCGGCAGGACGCGCCCGGTCAGCGAGACCTCACCGGTCATGGCCACATCCGTACGGACGAGACGGCCGCTGAGCAGCGACGCGAGGGCGGTCGTCATGGTGACGCCCGCGCTCGGCCCGTCCTTGGGGACCGCGCCCGCCGGGAAGTGGATGTGAACGCCGCGTTCCTTCAGGTCGGCCACGGGCAGCTCCAGTTCGGCGCCGCGCGAGCGCAGGAAGGAGAGCGCGATCTGCGCGGACTCCTTCATCACGTCGCCGAGCTGACCGGTGAGGGTCAGACCCGCGGCGCCGGTCTCCGGATCGGCGAGCGACGCCTCGACGAAGAGGACGTCACCACCCGCGCCGGTGACCGCGAGCCCGGTCGCCACACCCGGCACCGCCGTGCGCCGCTCGGCCGGGTCCTGCGCCGACTCGGGCACGTGGTGCGGCCGCCCGATGAGCGCCCGCAGATCTGTGTCCGACACGGTGAACGGCAGCTCCTGCTCGCCCAGTTCGTGCTGCGCCGCGACCTTGCGGAGCAGCCGCGCGACGGCCCGCTCCAGGTTCCGTACGCCCGCTTCCCGGGTGTACTCCCCCGCGAGCTTGCGCAACGCGGTCTCGTCCAGGGCCACTTCGTCCGTCTGCAGACCGGCCCGCTCCAGCTGGCGCGGGAGCAGGTGGTCGCGGGCGATGACGACCTTCTCGTCCTCGGTGTACCCGTCGAGCCTGACCAGCTCCATGCGGTCGAGCAGCGCCTCGGGGATGGCTTCGATGACGTTCGCCGTCGCCAGGAAGACGACGTCGCTCAGGTCGAGCTCGACCTCCAGGTAGTGGTCGCGGAAGGTGTGGTTCTGCGCCGGGTCGAGGACTTCGAGGAGGGCGGCGGCCGGGTCGCCCCGGAAGTCGGATCCCACCTTGTCGATCTCGTCGAGGAGCACCACCGGGTTCATGGACCCGGCCTCCTTGATGGCCCGCACGATGCGTCCGGGCAGCGCGCCCACGTACGTACGACGGTGTCCGCGGATCTCCGCCTCGTCGCGTACGCCGCCGAGCGCGACCCGCACGAACTTGCGCCCCATCGCGTGCGCGACGGACTCGCCGAGCGAGGTCTTGCCGACGCCGGGCGGACCGACGAGGGCGAGCACGGCGCCGCCGCGACGGCCTCCGACGACCCCGAGGCCGCGGTCGGCGCGCCGCTTGCGCACCGCGAGGTACTCGGTGATGCGCTCCTTCACGTCCTGCAGACCCGAGTGCTCGGCGTCGAGGACGTTCTGGGCGCCCTTGATGTCGTACTCGTCCTCGGTCCGTTCGTTCCAGGGGAGTTCGAGGACGGTGTCCAGCCAGGTCCTGATCCAGGAGCCCTCGGGCGACTGGTCGCTGGAACGCTCCAGCTTGTCGACTTCCTTGAGCGCGGCCTCGCGTACGTTCTCGGGGAGGTCGGCGGCCTCGACACGGGTGCGGTAGTCGTCGGACTCGTCCTCGCCGCCGTCCTGGCCGTTGAGCTCGCGCAGTTCCTTGCGCACGGCGTCGAGCTGGCGCCGCAGCAGGAACTCGCGCTGCTGCTTGTCGACGCCTTCCTGCACGTCCTTGGCGATGGACTCGGCGACGTCCTGCTCGGCGAGGTGCTCGCGCAGCTGCTCGGTGGCGAGCTTCAGGCGGGCGGCCGGGTCGTCGGTCTCCAGGAGCTCGATTTTCTGCTGGGTGGAGAGGAAGGGTGAGTAACCGGAGTTGTCGGCGAGGGCGGAGACGTCCTCGATCGCCTGGACACGGTCCACGACCTGCCAGGCCCCGCGCTTCTTCAGCCAGCTGGTGGCGAGCGCCTTGTACTCCTTGACCAGCTCGGCGACGGCTCCGGGCAGGGGATCGGGCACGGTCTCGTCGACCTGCAGCCCTTCCACCCAGAGCGCGGCACCCGGCCCGGTCGTCCCGGCACCGATCCGCACACGGCCACGGCCGCGGATGAGGGCGCCGGGGTCTCCGTCGGAGAGACGGCCGACCTGCTCGACGGTGCCGAGGACGCCGGTCGCGGCGTACGTCCCGTCGATGCGCGGAACAAGAAGGACCTGCGGCTTGCTGCTCCCACTGGAGCGTGCGGCCGCCTGGGCGGCCTCCACCGCGGCGCGTACCTCGGTGTCGGACAGGTCGAACGGAACCACCATGCCGGGCAGGACAACCTCGTCGTCGAGCGGCAGCACGGGCAGCGTGAGTGGTGTGGACGCTGTGGACTCAGAAGCCATGATCTCCCCTTCGGCATTCAAGTTGAGCTATGTGGACTCAATGCTCGTGAGTCCATGAATGTTCCCCAGGGATGTTCGCTGTGAGCGATCACTTCGGAACGGATGGTGGACGCAGAGGCGCGCACCGTTCGAGGTGGCGCACCCCTGGCCGCCCGTGGCGGTTGCCCCATGGCGCCGCGGGGCCGCGCCGCACGCCGTTCTACTCGACGTGATGAAACCGACCGCCCACGCCGCACCCCTGCGCGCACGGATGCGGCACGGCGCCGGGCCCTGGGCCGCATCGGCCCTCTGCGCCTCCCTGCTGGCCATCACCCTCACCTCCTGGGGCCGCGCGAGCCTCGCCGCCGCGGACCCGCTGCCGCGGCGAGGGGACTGGGTGGCCATGGGCGCCCGGATCAGTGACTGCGTCCATCTGGTCGGGGTCCCGATCGCGTCCGCCGCCGCCTGCCTGCAAGGGAGCCTCCACGCGCGCAGCGGCACCCGGTGGCTCGGCCAGTCGGCGGCCCGGTCCCGCCTCGCCCGCACACTCCTGGACACCGCCCCCGCCGTGCTGTGGCCACTGGCCGGCTATGCGACGGCCGCCACGGTGCTGTACGTCCACACCGCCCTGTACACCCCCCGAGGCGCACCGTCCTTCGCCCCGCTCGCCCACGACCTGGCGCGGCTCGCGGCCTACGCCTGCCTGGCGTACGGGCTCGGGCGGTTGCTGCCCCACCGCTTCGGCGTGCCTCTGGCGGCGGTCGGCGCGGCGTTCGCGGAAACCTTCGTCGTGGACCAGGGCCTGTGGATCAACTTCACCGACGGCGTGTACGTCGGCCCCGCCATCCCCCAGTACGCCGCGTGGCGTTTCACCGAAGCGACCGGGCGGCTGCTGCTCCTGGCCGCGCTCTTCGCCGCCGTGGCCGCACTGGCCGTACTCGTCGACGCCCGGCGATGGCGGTGGGCGTCGGCCCTCGCCCCAGTGATCGCGGCAGGCGTGGTCTGGGCGGGGGCAGCGGCGCCGGTGTACCGCTCGGACCACGACCCGCGGGCAGCCTTCCCCGTGCACTGCTCCGGGCACAAGCCAGTCATGTGCTGGTCGGGAGACGGCGACCGGCCGCCCGCTCAACTCACCGCTGTCGCACGGCATCTGGATGGCCGTCTCAGGGGCGTCGAAAACGCGCCGACGCACTACGCAGACGTCACAGAAGTCACGTCCGATGATGAATCCGGGTACGCGCCCCACGAGAGCGAGCCCGGCCATACGGCCATGGTCTCTCTGTACCCCGACCGGGAGTCGACGTTCCGCGACACCGTCGACGCCCTCGTCGGCCGGCGCACCGACGACACCGCCACCCCATCCCATCGACCGGCCGACGCACTCGCCCAGTGGCTCCTCCCGCCCGACCTGCGCGCTCCGGCGTACAGACGCGACGTACGCCGCATCGACTCCCTCTCCGCCGCGGCGCGCACGGCATGGCTCGGCCACTGCCTCGACGTCGCCGACCATGGCGGCCCGCTTCCTCCGCTTCCCCTGCTTCCCCCGTCGAGCACGAAGGCGACAGAGCCATGACCGACCGCACACTCCCGGGCCGCGCCGGACCCCACCCGCCGCCGGGTCAGCCGCCGCCCGCCACAGCCGCCCGACGGCTCGAACCGCCGCCCTGGCTCGGTGTGACGCAAGGCCTGCGGCTGCCCTGGCTCGTGGCCATCGTCGCCGTATGTGCCGTGGGCGTGGTCCTCGCCGACCTGGAGGGCTCCGCCAGGCCGCGGCTGCTGCTCCTGCTCGCCGCCCCGCTCCTGCCCATGCTCTGTGTCGCGGGCAGCTACAGCGGCAAGGCCGACCCTTTCGCGGAGGTGACCAGGACCACCCCGGCAGGCGGCCTGCGCATCCTGCTCATGCGGACCTGCCAGGTCCTGACGCTGTGCGTGCCGTTGCTGACCGTCGCGGCCGCGCTGATGCCGAGGGGAGGGCTTCCGCTCCACACCTCCGTGGGATGGCTGCTGCCCTGCCTGACGCTGACCCTGGCCACCTTGCTGCTCAGCTCCTACGTCGGCAGTTGGGCCGCCTCGCTCCTGACGAGTTGCGGCTGGCTGCTGGTCGTCGCCCTGCTGGCGAAGCCGTACGTCGAACACAAGGGCCGCGCCGACTGGCCCGACCGCATGGCGATGGCCCTGGGCCACGTGCAGCTCAAGTTCGTCGACCACTTGGTCACCATCGCCCTCGGCGCCGTCTCCGCCGTCCTCGCCGAACTCCTCGTCCTGCGCCGCCACGCCTTCAGCCGTCCGGAGTCACGATGATCAAGGCTGAGCGCGTCTGCGTGCGACACCGCCGCCGCGGCCTCGTCCTCGACGGCGTCGATCTGGAACTGGGGCCGGGCGTGCACGGCCTGCTCGGTCCCAACGGCGCCGGGAAGTCGACGCTCCTGCGCGTTCTCGCCACCGCCGCGGCGCCCACCGAAGGCGCCGTGACCCTTCTGGACAGAAGCCCGCGCATTCCCGCCCAACGCCTGGAGATCCGCCGCCGGCTCGGCTATCTCCCCCAGGAGTTCGGGGTGTTCCGCGGCTATACGGTGCGCGAGTTCCTCTCGTACGCCGCCTGGTTGCGGGAGGTTCCCGGCGGCCGGATCCGGGGCGCCGTGGAGGATGCCGTGCGGGCCGTCGGGCTGGACGGCCGCGTCGACGACAAGCTGCGCACCCTCTCCGGCGGGATGAAGCAGCGCGTCGGCATCGCCCAGGCGATCGTCAACTCACCCTCGCTGCTGCTCCTCGACGAACCGTCCGTCGGTCTCGACCCCCACCAGCGCACCGAATTTCACGCCCTCCTACGAGGACTGAGCCGCTGCGGCGCCTGCGTCGTCGTGTCGACGCACCTGATGGAGGACGTCGAGGGCGCCTGCCAGGACGTCGCCGTCCTCGACGGCGGCAGGATCGCCTTCCGCGGGACGGTCGCCGCACTCACGCGGGCGGGTGGGTACGGCAGGGTCATCGGACGCCCCGACGGCGCCGCGCCCCGTCAGGACGGCTGACGCCACCGGCGCACCAGCGGCCACGTGGCGACGCCGATCGACAGCGCGAGCAGGTGGCCCCAGTTCGTCATCGGGTCCGTGAACGCGATCAGGTCCTCGATCAGCATGCCGCCGAACCCGGCGAGCACCAGCCACCGCAGCCACGGCCTGAACAGTCCCGCCAGCGCTCCGACGCTCGCCGCGACGCCGAAGCTGATGCCGTAGTCGAGGCGGTGCAGGGAGCTGCCGGGCAGGTGACCCGCGAGGACCGAGAGGCCGACCGGGACCTCGGTCGCGAGGGTGGCCACGACATGGCCGAGCAGGAAGACGCCCGCCGTGCGCAGCGCGCCGATGCGGCGCTCCAGAGCGGTGAGGACCAGCAGGAAGCCGATCGCGTACGGCGACGCGATGCCGCCCGCGATCCACAGGGCGCTGGCCACAAGGACAAGGAGCGGCTCCTGCGTCAGGTGCGCGACGTCCGTGCTGGAGTGCCGGTGCAGGGCCGAGATCAGGGACGGGTCCGCGTACTGCGTCAGGAGTGACGTGACGGCGAGGACCGCGGCGTAGCCGAACGTGAAGGGCGTACCCGTGGGGGTCGGAAGGAGGCGCGAGAGGCGCCGGAGGCGGGGAGCGGTGCCATCGGCCGCGGATGCCGCACGCGCCTCAGGAGTTTTGGGGACGGCGGCTTCGGGCCCGCGCTCCCGTTGGCGCGGAATGCCGTCGAGGCCGGGCGGGGCGATTTCCTCGGGCGCCGTGGGGGCGGCCGACGCACTCCGGTTCACGGTGAGGCGCTCCTTCCGTTCCATCCACCCTTGGCCGCTATGTCGGGCGCTGTCTAATCATCCGGGCCACGTGAGGCGCGAATCACATCAACCTCCCAGGTCACACAGGCGTCCGCGGCGCGCACTGCGAGTCTTCCCCGGGCCCTGGCCCGCACCCATACGCTGACGGCCATGCACACCCACACCACCACCCCCGTCGTCATCGACCGGCGTGAGGGGCCGTACGGCGAGGTCGTACTGCGGCGCCATGGTGCGCTTCTGCAGATCATCGCCAATGGCTGTTTCCTCATGGACACTTCGGACGGCCGCTCGGAGCGGCTGCTCGTCGACGCGGCGTACGACGCCTTGGACGACCCCCTGGAGCCCAGCCTGCTCATCGGCGGCCTGGGCGTCGGTTTCTCCCTCGCCCACGCGGCGGCCGACCCGCGCTGGGGCCCTATCGCCGTCGTCGAGCGCGAGCAGGCCATCATCGACTGGCACTGCTCGGGAGCCGACGCCCCGCTGGCGGAGCTCTCCGGCCCCGCGCTCGCCGATCCGCGCACGGAGATCCTGCACACAGACCTCGTGGCGCACCTTTCCGGCGCCGACGCCCCTGACGGCACCCCGAAAACGTACGACGCGCTCTGTCTCGACATCGACAACGGCCCGGACTGGACGGTGACGGAGGACAACAACTCCCTCTACTCGCCTGCCGGTCTGGCTGCCTGTCAGGCCAGCCTCAAGCCCGGTGGAGTACTGGCCGTGTGGTCCGCCAAACCCTCGTCCGCTTTCGACTTCGCTCTACGGAATGCCGGATTCCAGTCGGTACGGACGGAAGAGATCCCCGTTGCCCGGGGCGTACCCGACGTGGTTCATCTCGGCGTAAGGGCTGCGTAGCCGAGGTGCCTTCGCGACCCGTACTCTGCTGACCGAACACAAGCGATCAGTGTCAGGGGCGGGCGATGGAGCAGACACACACCTCCCACAACGGTGCGACGGCGGCGATGCCGGGCGCCCAGCGCCGGGTTCTGGTGGTCGAGGACGACCCGACGATCGTCGACGCCATCGCCGCCCGGCTACGCGCCGAGGGTTTCGTAGTGCAAACGGCGGGAGACGGTCCGTCGGCGGTCGACACCGCGCAGGCTTGGCAGCCCGATCTGCTGATCCTGGACATCATGCTGCCGGGCTTCGACGGGCTTGAAGTGTGCCGCCGGGTTCAGGCCCAGCGGCCGGTTCCGGTCCTCATGCTGACGGCGCGCGACGACGAGACGGACATGCTGGTCGGGCTCGGTGTCGGCGCCGACGACTACATGACCAAGCCGTTCTCCATGCGGGAGCTCGCGGCCCGCGTGCACGTCCTGCTGCGCAGGGTCGAGCGGGCCGCCCTTGCCGCGACCACCCCGCGCAGCGGGATCCTGCGGCTCGGCGAGCTGGAGATCGACCACGCCCAGCGGCGGGTCAGAGTCCGCAGCGAGGACGTACATCTGACGCCGACGGAGTTCGACCTGCTCGTCTGCCTGGCCAACACCCCGCGAGCGGTGCTCTCGCGCGAGCAGCTGCTCGCCGAGGTGTGGGACTGGGCCGACGCGTCGGGCACCCGGACCGTCGACAGCCACATCAAGGCACTGCGCCGGAAGATCGGCGCCGAGCGGATCCGCACGGTCCACGGCGTCGGGTACGCCCTGGAGACCCCGACCCCGTGAGGTGGGCCGTCCGATGAGCGGGCCCTTCGGAGGGCTGCGGCCGTTCTCCATCAAGACCAAGCTCGGCACCCTGGTGGTCGTCTCGGTCTTCATCACCACGGGTCTGCTGATGGTGGCGATGAAGACGGAGACGGAGCTGCGCTTCATCACCGTCTTCTCGGTCATCGCCACGCTGCTGATCACGCAGTTCGTGGCACACAGCCTCACCGCGCCCCTCGACGAGATGAACTCCGTGGCGCGCGCCGTCTCGCACGGCGACTACACCCGCCGGGTGCGCGGCGCCGACCGCCGCGACGAGCTGGGCGACGTGGCCACCACGATCAACCGCATGGCGGACGACCTGGAGGCCCAGGACCAGCAGCGCAAGGAACTGGTCGCCAACGTCTCGCACGAGCTGCGCACCCCCATCGCGGCGCTTCGCGCGGTCCTGGAGAACGTCGTCGACGGAGTCTCCGCCGCCGACCCGGAGACCATGCGTACGGCCCTGAAGCAGACGGAGCGGCTCGGGCGGCTCGTGGAGACCCTGCTCGACCTCTCCCGCCTGGACAACGGCGTCGTACCGCTGCGAGCGCGCCGCTTCGAAGTGTGGCCCTACCTGTCGGGCGTCCTGAAGGAGGCCAACATGGTGGCCTCCGCCCGCGCGGGCATCGCTTCCGGCTCCGGCAGCCACACACGCACGGACGTACATCTGCACCTCGATGTCACACCGCCCGAGCTGACCGCGCACGCGGACGCCGAGCGGCTGCACCAGGTCGTGGCCAACCTCATCGACAACGCGGTCAAGCACAGCCCGGCGCACGGCCGCGTCACCGTGCGCGCCCGGCGCGGCCTCTACCCCGAGTCCCTGGACCTGGAGGTCCTCGACGAGGGCCCCGGCATCCCGGAGTCGGAGTGGCACCGGGTCTTCGAGCGCTTCAACCGCGGCAGCCACGCCAACATCCCCCCGCAGGGACCCGGCAGCGACGGCGGCACCGGGCTCGGGCTCGCCATCGCGCGCTGGGCGGTCGATCTGCACGGCGGGCACATCGGTGTGGCCGAATCCCCTCGCGGCTGCCGCATCCAGGTCACTCTTCCGGGCCTGCCCGAAGTGCGAAGTTGACGTAGGGTTCGAAACGGAAGCGATTCGCGGGCGCATCGGAAGCGCGCCCGGGTGACGTCGCCGCGCAGGTCCAGGCCCGCGCGGCCATCTGGCGTTGCGGGACCTCGCTTGTTTCCCGCCATTTACGACACCGAAACCCTCGATCCAGTGTGACTTACACGACGGATGACGGGGCCGGTCTGCACCTGACGGCGATGGAGGCGTAGCCTTTATTTCCGCTGTCCATCACCTTGTGAAGCGGAAGAGGGCGGTTACCGCCGTGTCGTCACAGTCCCCCAGTAGCTCGAGCATCTCGACCGACCAAGACGGGCAAGGCAAGAGCCCTGCTGCGGCCTTCGGTCCCAATGAGTGGCTCGTCGACGAGATCTATCAGCAGTACCTCCAGGACCCGAATTCGGTCGACCGAGCCTGGTGGGACTTCTTCGCCGACTACAAGCCGGGAGCGGGCGCGTCACCTGCCGCCGCCCCGGCCAAGCCGGCGGGTGACGCAGCCGCGGGGGCTGCGGCCACCACGTCCCCCGCAGCTCCTGCCGCACCCGCGGCCGCACCGGCGGCTCCCGCCGCTCCTG
>NZ_BAAAUG010000206.1:0-16050 GCF_039533825.1 Streptomyces rectiviolaceus | reverse complement strand
CAAGGACGCGGTCCTCGCGGGCGGCGGCTCCTTCGCCGAGTGCGCGGACGCGGCGGCCGCTGCCGTCGAACCGCCGACCGACGCGTCCGGCAGCACGCACTACCGCAAGCAGCTCGTCCGCACGCTGGTCCTGCGTGCCTGTGAGGAGGCGATGGCCCGATGAACGAGCCAGTGAAGGAAGGTCAGTTGGTCGGGACGTCCGTTTCCCGGCGCGAAGATCCACGGCTTCTCACCGGGCGTGGCCGGTTCGTCGACGACATCGCGCTGCCGGGCATGCTGCACGCCCAGTTCGTGCGCAGCACGGTCGCGCACGGCGAGATCACGTCGGTCGACCTGACGGCGGTACGTGACGTGCCGGGCGTCGTCGCGGCGTTCACGGCCGACGACCTGGAGCTGACCGACATCACCGCCCAACTGGGGCGGCCCCTTTCAGAGTTCGTGCCGACCGCGATGCCCGTCCTGGCCCGCCGAAGGGTCCGCTATGTCGGGGAGCCCGTCGCGATCGTCGTGGCGCGGGACGCGTACGCCGTCGAGGACGGACTGGAGGCGGCCAAGGTCAGTTACGCGCCCCTTGTGCCGGTCACCTCCGAGGAGGCCGCCCTCGCGCCCGGCGCGCCTCTCGTCCATGAGGAGGCCGCGCGCAACACCCTCGTGAACGTCTCGCTCTTCGCCACGGACGGCATCGACGAGGTCTTCGACGCCGCCGCCCACGTCGTCCACGTCGAGTCACGGACCGGGCGGCAGAACGCCCTTCCGCTGGAGACACGCGGTGTCGTCGCCCACTGGGACGACCGCGAGGAGCAGCTCGTCCTGCAGACCTGCACCCAAGTCCCGCACCAGGTGCGGACGGTGGCGGCCGGTTGTCTGCGCCTGGACGAGCGGGCGGTGCGGGTCGTGGTGCCCGACATGGGCGGCGGCTTCGGACAGAAGTGCGTCGTCGGGCGCGAGGAGATCGCCGCTGCTGCTGCCGTGCTGCGGCTGCGCAGGCCGGTGAAGTGGATCGAGGACCGCAAGGATGCCCTGTCCGCCTCCTTCCTCGCCCGGGAGCAGCACTACGACGTGCGCGCCGCCTTCGACGAGGAGGGCAGGATCCTGGGCATCGACGCCGATGTGGTGTGCGACATGGGGGCCTACTCCTGTTATCCGTTCACGGCGGGCATCGAGCCGCTGATGGCGTCGGCGGAGATGCCCGGTGTCTACAAGGTGCCCGCCTACCGGGTGCGCGGCCGGGCGGTCACCACCAACAAGGCGCCCACCGCGCCCTATCGGGGGGTGAGCCGTCCGCAGTACGTGATGGTGGTGGAGCGGCTCTTCGAGCGGGCGGCCCGTGAACTGGGCCTGGACGCCGTCGAGATCCGCCGCCGCAACGTCATCACCGAGTTCCCGTACACGGGCGTCAACAACATCACGTACGACCCGGGCTCCTATCTGGAGTCGCTGAACCTGTGCGAGCGGCTCGTCAAGGACGAGGGCTGGTACGAGAAACGGTCGGCGGCGGCAGCGCAGGGGCGGCACATCGGCATCGGCTACTCCTGCTTCAGCGAGCGCACCGGGTACGGCTCCGCGGCCTTCGCGCAGCGCAAGATGCGGGTCGTCCCCGGCTTCGACATCTCCGAGGTCCGGATGGACACCAGCGGCGCGGTGACCGTCACCACCGGCACGATGAGCCACGGGCAGAGCCACGAGACGACGATGGCGCAGATCGTCGCCGACGAACTGGGCCTGGACATCGGCAAGGTGAAGCTCCATCAGGGCGACACCGAACGCATCACCTACGGCTGGGGTACCTTCGCGAGCCGCTCCATCACGGTGGGCGGCAGCGCGGTGCGGCTCGCGGCGGCGAAACTCGGCGAGAAGCTGTGCCGGATCGCGGCGGCGCGGTGGGAGGTCGGCCCCGAGGACGTGGAACTCGCGGGAGGCGGCGTGCGGCGGCGCGACGGCGCGAGCCTGACTTACGAGGAACTGGCCGATGTCGCCTATCTCCAGGCGCACTTGCTGCCCAAGGACATCGAGCCGGGGCTCACCGCCACCGCCACCTTCGACGTCTTCAACGACGGCACCTTCTCGAACGCCACCCACGGAGTCGTCGTCGAACTCCACGAAGGCACCGGGCAGGTGGAGATCCTGCGGTACGTCTGCGTCGAGGACTGCGGTGTGGCGATCAACCCGCAGGTCGTGGAGGGGCAGTGCCGGGGCGGCATCGCGCAGGGCATCGCGGGCGCGCTCTTCGAGCAGGTGACGTACGACGCCCAGGGCGAGCCGTCGGCGACCAGCTTCATGGACTACAAGGTGCCCACCGCCCACGAGATCCCCGACGTGCTGATCCACCATCTTCAGACGCCGTGCGCCTTCACCGAGACCGGCGCGAAGGGCGCGGGCGAGGGCGGCACCATCGGGGCGCCGGCCGCCGTGCTCAACGCCGTCAATGACGCCCTGCGTCCCACGGGCGTCGAGCTCGACCACACCCCCATCACCCCGGAGACGGTGCACCGCGCCCTGAACCTGGAGCTCTCCTCATGACCGAAACCGGCAACGCCACCGATGTCCTGCTGCTCACCCTCGACGTCAACGGCGAACAGCACGAAGTGATCACCGAACCCCGCCGCACCCTGGTCGACGTGCTCCGGCACGATCTGCGCCTGACCGGCACCCACGTCGGCTGCGAGCACGGCATCTGCGGCGCCTGCACGGTGCTGGTCGACGACCGGCCCGCGCGCGCGTGCCTGATGTTCGCGGCGCAGGCCGAGGGCGCCCGGATCCGTACCGTCGAGTCACTGTCGGACGGGCCCGAACTGAGCGATTTGCAACGGTCGTTCAGCGAGCACCACGGCCTGCAGTGCGGCTTCTGCACCCCCGGCTTCCTGATGCTCGCCGAGGGTTTCCTCGCCGAGCGGCCCGAGGCGACCAAGGACGAGATCCGGGAGGTCGTCGCCTCCAACCTCTGCCGGTGCACCGGCTACCAGACCATCGTCGAGGCGATCGACGGATGCGCCGTCGCCCGGCGCTGCCCCAAGGAGTTCTGATGCAGCTCACCAACTCGGTCCCGGTCAAGGCCTCGCCGGACGAGGTCTTCGCCCTGATGAACGACGTCGAGCGGGTCGCCTCGTGCATGCCGGGCGCCGCACTCGACGGGCGCGAAGGAGACTCCTGGCAGGGCTCCGTGAAGATCAAGGTCGGCCCGATCAGCGCCGCCTACGCCGGTACGGTCCGCTTCCTGGAGGTCGACCCGCGAGGGCGGCGGCTCCGGGTCCAGGCGCGCGGGGCCGACACCCACGGGAGCGGTGACGCGGAGGCCGAGGTCGCGCTCGAAGTGCTCGCGGCGGCCGAGGGCGCACTGCTCCAACTCTCCACGGATCTGGTGATACGCGGCAAGATCGCACAGTTCGGCAAGGGCGCCATCGCGACGGTGTCCGACCGGATCCTGCAGCAGTTCGCGCAGAACCTGGGGAGCCTGCTGGACCAGGAGCGGACCCCGGCCGCTCCTTCTTCCGGGCTGCCCTCGGCGGCTCCACGAGCCGCCCGCCCCGCGGCGCCCGCCGAGGCCGAACTCGACGGCCTCTCCATGCTGCTCGGACCGGCCGCCGCCAAGTACGGCCTCGTCGCGGGCGCCTTCGCCTTCGGTCTCCTCGAGGGCTGGCTGCTTGGCCGGCTCGGCGCTCAGGCGCGGGAGCTGCGGGCCCTGCGCACGCCGAGGAGGGCTTCGTGAACTACGGCCATGAGACGGAACGTACCTACGAACGCGCCGGGTTCGGCGCCCCCGTGCGCAGGGGCAGCCGCCCCGCGATCCTGGTCGTCGACCTCACGCGCGGCTTCACCGAGGAAGGCTTTCCCTCGGGCGCGGATCTGACCGAAGTGGTGGGCGCGGTCGGCGGGTTGATCGCGAGCGGGCGTCCTGCCGACGTGCCCGTCATCTTCACCGCGATCTCCTACACACCCGCCGAGGCGACGGGCGACGCCGTCACCTGGCTGCACAAGGCGCAGGGCATGCGGTCCCTGGTCGAGGGCGGCGACGAGGTCGCACTCGACCCCCGGCTGCCGCGAGAGCCGCAGGACTTGATGGTCGTCAAGAAGGGCGCGTCGGCCTTCTTCGGGACCTCGCTCGCCGCCCTGCTCACCGGTCTCGGCTGCGACACGGTCCTGGTGTGCGGGGCGACCACGAGCGGCTGCGTGCGGGCGACGGCGGTCGACGCCGTGCAGAGCGGGTTCTCGGTGCTCGTGCCGCGCGCCTGCGTCGGCGACCGTGCCGCCGGACCCCATGAGGCGAGCCTCTTCGACATCCAGGCCAAGTACGGCGACGTCATCGACCTCAAGGAAGCGACCGCCTACCTCGAAGCCCTCTCCGGGAGGAACGCATGACCCCGCCCGACCGCTGCCTGCCGCAGTCCGCACTCGCCGACCTGGCCGACATCCCCGCGACCAGCCGCTGGGTCCGCTCGGGCGCCGCGCGGCTGCACGTCCTCGACTACGGCGGCCCCGGCACCCCGCTCCTGGTCCTGCCGGGCATCACGAGCCCCGCCGTCACGATGGACTTCGTGGCGCGTGAACTGACCGATACCGTACGCCCGCTGGTCCTTGACGTGCGGGGGCGCGGGCTCTCCGACGGCGGCGGCTCCTACTCCCTCGAGGAGTACGCGGAGGACGTCGAAGCCGTCGTCACGGGGCTCGGCCTGGACCGCCCCGTCCTGTTCGGGCACTCCATGGGCGCGCGCATCGCCGCGGTGACGGCGGTCCGCGGCAAGGTGGTGCTGCGCGGCACGGTGCTCGGGGACCCGCCGATGAGCGGGCCCGGACGCGGGACCTATCCGACGCCTCTGGAGGCCTTCCTGGACCAACTGGCGCAGGCCCGGCGCGGCACCGACGCGGACGAGGTGGCCCTCTCCTGGCCGCGCTGGCCGCGCCGGGAGCAGGAGCTGCGGGCCCGCTGGCTCGCGAGCTGCGACGCGGAGGCGATCGCGGCCACGCACCGCGGCTTCGAGAGCGAGGACTTCTTCTCCTGGTGGCCCTCCGTGCCGGGGCCCACGGCACTCCTGTACGGCGCGGACAGCCCCGTGGTCACCGCGGCGGGCGCCGCCGAGGCCGCGCGGGCGCACCCGTCGGCCGTCGTCGCCTCCATCCCGGACGCGGGTCACATGCTGTTCTGGGACAGCGGCCACGCGGCCCTTTCCGCCCTGCGCGAGGCGGTGCGCCCGATGCTGACCTGATCGTCTGAACCGGTCAACCACCGTGCTTAAGTGGGCCCCATGGCTGACGAAACCTCCACCACGACGCCTACGACGCCTACGACGGCTACGACGGCCACGGCGTCAGGACGGCCCGGGCCGCCCGCCGCCCTCACGGCCGCACCCGGATACCAGGTCAGGCGCCTGTACCAGGCGTATCTCGCGGTCTGGATCCGCGCCGTGGACCCGACGCTCACCGGACCGCAGTTCGCCGTGCTGCAGGCCGTGGACGCATCGCCCGGCCACGACCAGCGGTCGATGGCTTCGGCGGTGGCCCTTGACACGTCGACGATGGCGGACGTGGCGCGGCGCCTGGAGAACCGGGGCCTGATCCTGCGCAGGACGGCCGCCGACGACGGCCGCCGCAAGCTGCTCTATCTGACCGAGGAGGGTGAGCGCACCCTCCACGACTCCAACCGTCGCGCACGCGAGCTCGACGAGCGGCTCCTGGAGCCGTTCGGCGCCGAGCGGCGCGAAGAGGTCATGCATCTCCTCACGTCCCTCGCCGATCACTGGGAGGGGCTGACCGAGGACTCATAGCCGTACGGGCAGCCGTACAGGCAGCCGTACGAGAACATCCGGAGGATCCCGTGGCAGTGACCGCGACGACAGCGACCGACCACCACATCGGCATGATCGTGCCCAGCTCGAACCTGACGATGGAGACGGAGCTGCCGCGCATGCTGCGCGACCGCGAGGCCGTGGCACCGCAGGATCGGTTCGTCTTCCACAGCAGCCGGATGCGCATGAAGCACGTGACGCCCGAGCAGCTGAAGGCCATGAACGCGCAGACCGAGCGCGCCGCGCTCGAACTCGCCGACGCCAGGCCCGTTGTGGTCGCCACCGCCTGCCTCGTGGCGATCATGGCGCAGGGTCCGGGCCATCACTGCACGGCGGAGGACGAGATCACCGCCGCCCTGCGCTCCGAGGGCGCGCAGGCGCCGGTGATCTCCAGCGCGGGCGCCCTGCTCGACGGCATCAAGGCGCTCGGCGCCGCACGGGTCGCGATCATCACCCCGTACATGAAGCCGCTCACGCGGATGGTCGCCGACTACATCGAGGACACCGGGATCGAGGTCGTGGACGCGCTCAGCCTGGAGGTGCCGGACAATCTGGCGGTCGCCCGGCTCGACCCCGCCGACCTGCGCGAGCACTGGCGGCGCGTGGACCTGGGCCGCGCCGACGCGCTCGTCCTCTCGGCGTGTGTGCAGATGCCTTCGCTGGCGTCGATCCAGGCGGTGGAGGACGCCGCGGGCCTGCCCGTCCTTTCGGCGGCCACCGCGACGGCGTACCGCGTCCTGACCGAGCTGGGCCTGCCGCCGCATGTGCCGGGCGCGGGCAGCCTGCTGCGGGACCCGAGCGGTGCTTGAGCCCGGTGGGATGAGCGGGCACGATGACCGGACGTACGCGAAGTCCGTCTGAACGCCCGCCATTCCACTGGGAGTTGACGCATGTCCGCGATCCCGCCGCCCGCGACCCACCCGATCGACACCAGCAGGCCGCACCCCGCCCGGGTCTACGACTGGTTCCTTGGCGGCAAGGACAACTACCCGGTGGACGAGGAGCTCGGGCTGCGGATCGTGTCGCTCGAACCGCAGACGAAGTACTGCGCGCAGCACAACCGTTGGTTCATGCAGCGCGCCACGCGCCGGCTCGCGGGAGAGGACGGGATACGCCAGTTCCTGGACATCGGCACGGGGATCCCCACCGAGCCGAACCTCCACCGCATCGCCCAGTCGGCGGCCCCCGAGGCGCGCGTCGTGTACGTGGACAACGATCCGATCGTCCTCGCGCACGCGGAGGCGCTGCTGCGGGGGACGCCCGAGGGGGCGACGGAGTTCCTCCAGGTGGACGCGCGCGAGCCGGACAAGATCCTCGAACAGGCCGAGGGCGTACTGGACTTCACGCAGCCGATCGCCCTCTCGCTGATCGCGCTGCTGCATTTCATCAGCGACGACGACGGGGCCTACGACGTCGTGGAGCGGCTCGTGGGGGCTCTCGCGCCGGGCAGTCATCTGGTCCTGTCGCAGATGGCGGGTGACTTCGATCCGGAGCGGACGCGGCAGGCGGTGGAGATGTACAAGGCGGGCGGCGTCACGCTCGTGCCACGCGCGCGGGCCGAGGTGGAGCGGTTCTTCGAGGGCATGGAGCTGCTCGACCCCGGTGTCGCCTGGCTGCCGGACTGGCATCCGGAGCTCGGCGTCGACGAGGTCAGGAACGGCACGCCGGTGCCGCTGTACGCGGGGGTGGCGCGCAAGCCGTAGCCGGTGACGGGGTGTGGAGAGCGACGCCATGGAGCTGACCTGAAGTCAGATGGTTCGGCGCGGGATGTCTGATATCGCCCTGCGCCCGGCGAGTTGACGGCAGCCTTGGCACCAGCCCCCGGCAACGGCGCCGTACCCATGGGGCAGGATGACGGTCGCGCCGGACCACGAACATATGTCCGGTGTGCCCGCACAACCTGGAGAATGAACTGATGGAGCGAGCCCTCACATGGCACGACCTGATCACCGCCGGTATCGCGGTGGCCGCCGGCATCGCGGCGGGTCTGCTGCTGCGCATGATCCTGCGGTGGCTGGGCGAACGGGCCAGCAGGACCCGGTGGAGCGGCGATGACGTCATCGTCGACGCCGTGCGCACCCTGGTCCCCTGCGCGGCGATAACCGCGGGCGCGGCCGTCGCCGCCGCCGCCCTCCCGCTCACCCCCAGGACCGGCCGCAACGTCACGATGACGCTGACCGCCCTGCTCGTCCTCGCCGCGACGCTGACGGCGGCCCGCGTGGTCACCACCCTGGTGAAGTCCCTCGCGCAGTCCCGTTCGGGGGTCGCGGGCTCGGCGACGATCTTCGTCAACATCACCCGCGTCGTCGTGCTCGCGATGGGCTTCCTCGTCGTCCTGCAGACGCTCGGCGTCTCCATCGCCCCGCTGCTCACAGCCCTCGGCGTGGGCGGACTCGCGGTGGCGCTGGCCTTGCAGGACACCCTGGCCAACCTCTTCGCGGGCGTACACATCCTCGCCGCGAAGACGGTGCAGCCGGGCGACTACATCAAGCTCAGCAGCGGCGAGGAGGGCTATGTCGTCGACATCAACTGGCGCAACACGGTGGTGCGTCAGCTGTCGAACAACCTCGTCATCATCCCCAACGCCCAGCTCGCGGGCACGAACATGACCAACTTCAGCCGCCCCGAGCAGGACCTGTCGATCATGGTCCAGGTCGGGGTCAGCTACGACAGCGACCTGGAACAGGTCGAGCGCGTCACGACCGAGGTCGTGGAGAACGTCATGAAGGACGTCGACGGCGCCATGCCCGACCACGAACCGGCCGTGCGCTTCCACACGTTCGGCGACTCCAGGATCAGCTTCACCGTGATCCTGGGCGTCGGCGAGTTCAGCGACCAGTACCGCATCAAGCACGAGTTCATCAAGCAGCTCCACCAGCGCTACCGCGCCGAGGGCATCCGGGTGCCCTCGCCGGTCAGGACGGTGCACGTGCAGCAGGGGGAGCTGCCGCCGGGCCTGATCCCGCACCAGCGCGAGTCCACGACACCGACGAAGTCGGCGCCGCAGCCGTAGCTCAGACCAGCTGCCCGTCGACCGTCAGATCTCCGAGCTCCACCCTCCGCGAGACGAACTGGTCCAGGGGCTGGACGGGGCGGAACGCCAAGTAGTGGCTGGAGCGCAACCGTCGGCGGTTTGACAGGTCCGCGCCGCGCAGATCATGATTCCATTAATTGTTTAATGGAATCGAGAGAGGCGCGCGTGGACATGACCCTTGCCGACCCCACCGAGGCCGCAGGAGCCCTGAGCGCGCCCGCGCTCGAGGCCCGCGGCCTGGGCAAGCGCTATCGCCGCGGCTGGGCGCTGCGTGACTGCTCCTTCCGGCTGCCCGCAGGGCGGATCTGCGGTCTCGTCGGCCCCAACGGCGCGGGAAAGAGCACCCTGTTGGGGCTCGCCACCCGCCTGGTGACCCCCACCGAGGGCGAACTGCGCGTCTTCGGGGTGCCGGTGGACGATCCGGCCGCGATGCCCCGCTACGCGTTCCTCTCGCAGGACAAGCCGCTGTTCAAGCGGTTCACCGTGGCCGAGACGCTGCGCATGGGCAGCGAGCTCAACCCCGGCTGGGACATGGCCGCCGCCGAGCGGATCGTGCGCTCCGGCAATGTCCCGATGGACGCGAAGGTCGGCACGCTCTCCGGCGGTCAGCGCACCCGCGTCGCCTTCGCGCTCGCCTTCGGCAAGCGGCCCGATCTGCTGCTGCTCGACGAGCCGATGGCCGACCTCGACCCGCTGGCCCGGGACGAGATGGGCTCCCTGCTGATGTCCGAGGCCGTCGAGCGCGGCACGACGGTGGTGATGTCCTCCCACATGCTGGCCGAGCTCGAGGACATGTGCGACTACCTCCTGGTCGTCGCGGACGGCCGCCTCCGGATGGCCGGCGACACCGATGAACTCGTCCCGGCCCACGCCCTGGTGACCGGACTCGCCCCCGACGGCACCCCGCCCGCGGACCTCACGCCGCACACGGTGGTCGAATTCCGCGTCCAGGGGCGCCAGTTCCGTGCCCTCCTGCGCCCCGGCGGCCCGCTGGCCCCGGACTGGGAGGTCTCCGAGCCGAGTCTGGAGGAAGTCCTGCTCGCCTACCTCCGCTCACCGGACGTGGAGCCGCTGTTCACCCAGGACGCCCGCATCGAGGCCGAAGGAATGACCGCCGCATGAGCACCACCCTCACCGAAGAGCCGCGCACCGGGCAGTCCGCCAAGAAGCCCGGCCTGCTGCACGGGCTCACCTGGCTCGTCGTGCGCCAGCACCGCACCACTACGTGGATCATCGTCGCCCTGGTCGTGCTCGGCGCGGCCGCGATCGTCCACGAACGCGGCGAGATGGCCGACATGCTCGCCCGGCTCGGCTGGCCGGGCAAGGACGTCAACCTGGAGTCGGCCCCGCAGAGTTACCAGTACATCGCCGAGGCGCTGGGTGCCCTGCCCGTCATCCTCGCTGTCTTCCTCGGAGCCCCGCTGATCGCGAGCGACCAGGAACACGGCACCGCGCAGCTTGTCACCACGCAGTCGGTGCCGCGCCGCCGCTGGCTCGCGGCCAAGCTGGTCTGGTGCCTGTCGCTCGTCCTGGTCTCCACCGCCGTACTCGCCACGCTGTTCTTCTGGTGGTGGGAGCCTTACCGCGATCTCCTCCTCTCGGAATGGCTCTCGGGCTCGGTCTTCGACAACACGGGCCCCATGCTGACGGCGCTCTCCCTCTTCCTCACCACCAGCGGCATCGCGATCGGCATGCTGCTGCGCAGGGTGCTGCCCGCCATGCTGGCCACCTTCTTCTTCTCCGTGGCCGTCCAGGTGGCCTGGGACATGTTCCGGGACCGTCTCGCCACCCCGCGCCTGATCACATGGCCGCTGAACACCGACACGCCGGCCATCGTCAACAGCAGCTCGGTGGTGGAGTCGGACCGCTGGATCGGTACCGCGGACGGTCAGCTCTTCGGGTGGGGCACCTGCGCCGAGCCGACCGAGAAGGCCACCAACGCCTGCATCAAGGAGCACGGCATCGTCGACAACGTGGTCGAGTACTTCGGCTACGACCAGATGCCGGGCATGCAGTGGACCGGCGCCGCCCTGCTGCTCGGCGCCACCGCCGCCGTGGCGGTCTTCGTCCTGTGGTGGTCGACTCGGCGGCCCCTCTAGCGCGAGCGAGGAGCGCAGGTACGTAAAGTGTCCGCAAACGAGCAGAGAGTGGGGACAGTGGTCGAATTCCGCATCGACCGGCGCAGCGGCGTGGCCACGTACCTCCAGATCGTGCGGCAGGTCGAACAGGCCCTGCGCATGGGCGCCCTGGTGGAGGGCGACCGGCTGCCGACCGCGGCCCAGGTCGCGGCGGCCACCAAGGTCAATCCGAACACGACGCTGAAGGCGTACCGCGAGCTGGAGCGCGCCGGGCTCGCCGAGGTCCGCCAGGGAGCCGGCACGTTCATCACCCGCTCCCTCGCGCGCCCCCAGGCAGGACCGGACTCTCCGCTGCAGGCCGCGCTGACGGAGTGGATGCGCGAGGCACGCTCGGCGGGGCTCACCGGGCAGGACGTGACGGCGCTGTTCGAGGCGGTTCACGCGGCGACGTTCGAGGCCGCCGCGCGGGACTGACCCGCCGGTGGGAAGTCCCACTCGGGGCCACTCTCGACAAACACCATAAGCGACCGCTTAGTATCGGGTGTGCGGGGCTCCCTGCCCCGGGATCGGTACCGCCGTCACCGCATGGAGAATCCGCATGGCATCCCTGCTCCTTTCCCGCCGCGATCTCGACTTCCTGCTGTACGAGTGGCTCGACGTGCCCGCGCTCACCGGCCGGGAACGGTACGCGGACCACTCCCGCGAGACCTTCGACGCCGCACTGGAGCTGAGCGAGCAGATCGCCACGCGGCACTTCGCCCCGCACAACAAGAAGAACGACGCCCAGGAGCCCACCTTCGACGGGGAGAAGGTGCACGTCATCCCCGAGGTCAAGGAGGCGCTGCGGGTCTTCGGTGACTCAGGGCTCCTGGCGAGCGCCATGGATCACGAGATCGGCGGCGGACAGCTGCCCGCCGTGGTGGCGCAGGCCTGCTTCGCGTGGTTCCAGGCGGCGAACGTCGGCACGGCCGCGTATCCCTTCCTGACCATGGGCAACGCCAACCTGCTCCTCGCGCACGCGTCGAAGGAGCAGATCGAGACCTTCGTGCGCCCCATGGTGGAGGGCCGCTTCCTGGGGACGATGTGTCTGTCGGAGCCGCAGGCCGGTTCGTCACTCGCCGATGTGCGGACGCGGGCCGAGGCGCGCGACGACGGGACGTACCGCCTCTTCGGGAACAAGATGTGGATCTCCGGCGGCGAGCACGAGCTGTCCGAGAACATCGTGCATCTGGTGCTCGCGCGCATCCCCGGCGGCCCGCCCGGCGTGAAGGGGCTCTCGCTGTTCATCGTGCCCAAGGTCCTGGTCGGCGACGACGGGGCGCTCGGCGAGCGCAATGACGTCGTGCTCGCGGGCCTCAACCACAAGATGGGCTACCGGGGCACCACGAACACCCTGCTGAACTTCGGCGAGGGCGCCCACCGTCCCGGCGGTGAGCCCGGCGCGGTCGGCCACCTCATCGGGGAGGCGAACCACGGCCTCGCGTACATGTTCCACATGATGAACGAGGCCCGGATCGGCGTGGGCCTCGGAGCCACCGCGCTCGGCTACACCGGCTATCTGCACGCCCTGGACTACGCGCGCACCCGCCCGCAGGGGCGACCGCTCGCCGACAAGAACCCGGCGTCGCCGCAGGTCCCGATCATCGAGCACGCCGACGTACGCCGGATGCTCCTCGCCCAGAAGGCGTACGTGGAGGGCGCGTTGGCGCTCAACCTGTACTGCGGGCGGCTGCTCGACGAGCAGAACACCGGTGCGTCGGCGCAGGCGCGCGACGAGGCCAAGCTGTTGCTCGACGTGCTCACGCCCATCGCCAAGAGCTGGCCCTCGCAGTGGTGCCTCGAGGCCAACAACCTGGCGATCCAGGTGCACGGGGGCTACGGCTACACGCGCGAGTACAACGTCGAGCAGTTCTACCGCGACAACCGCCTCAACCCCATTCACGAGGGCACGCACGGCATCCACGGCCTCGATCTGCTCGGCCGCAAGGTCGTCATGGACGGCGGCGCCGGGCTGCGGCTGCTCGTCGAGCGGATCACGCGGACGACCGCCCGTGCCGCCGCGGCGGGTGGTTCCGCGGCCGGGTACGGGCGTGCGCTCGACGCGTCCATGGCGCGTGCGGTGGACGTGACCCAGCGGCTCTGGTCGACCGGTGACCCGCGGACGGCCCTCGCCAACGCGAGTGTCTACCTCGAAGCGGTCGGGCATGTCGCCGTCGCCTGGATGTGGCTGGAGCAGCTGCTCGCGGCGGCGTCCGGCACCGAGGACTTCCACGAGGGCAAGCGCGGTGCTTGCCGTTACTTCTTCCGGCACGAACTGCCCAAGACGGAGGCCCAGTTCACGCTTCTTGAGAGCCTGGACCGGACCGCTCTCGAGCTGGACGAGAACGCCTTCTGACCCAGAAGTACAGGACCACCGAGCACACCGCCGCGAACGCGCACCACGTCGAGATGTACTCCCGCCGCCACAGCACCACGCTCACCGCCGCCCCGACCGCGACCAGGCCCCCGAAGAGGACCAGGCCGCGGTCGCCGGAGAGGAGCAGGGAGCCGACGGTGGCGATGAGGTATCCGGCGACGATCAGCTCGGGCTGGGGCAGGCTGAGGCTGTACCCGACCGTGTGGCCGCGAATCTCGGCCGTCACGGTGCCGGTCACCAGGTGGTAGGAGAGCGCCGCCGCCGTCGCGATGCCCGATGCGAGCGGGGTCAGCAGGCGGCGGCGGGCGCTCGGCGGCGCCGCGCACAGCACCGCCACGGGCATGTACAGGGCGAGCAGCGGCAGGGCGCCGTCGGCCGAGGCGACGGTGGCGGGGAGTGTGCCGCCGTCGCTCCGCCAGACCTCGGACTCGATGATCTGGTGGGCGCCGAGCAGCAGCGGGAGCGCCGCGAGCGGCAGGTCGCGCGTGCGGCCCCCGCGGACCGCACGGGTCACACACGCGACTCCTACGGCGGCGACGCCCACACCCGCCACGAGATCGGCCGTCGCGCTCCAGCACATGGCCGCCACGCTACGGCGCCCGCCGCCCGGTGGCGAGCCGGGCGGGCCGCCGGGGTTACGCGGGCCCGCGCGGGTCCGGCTCGATGTTCTGGTTGAGGCGGAAGACGTTGTCCGGGTCGTAGGCGGCCTTGACGCGGGCCAGGCGTGCGTAGTTGTCCCGATAGCTGGCCCGTACGCGTTCCTGCCCCTCGTCCATCATCATGTTCACGTAGGCGCCGCCCGCCGAGTACGGGTGCAGTGCGTCGAAGTAGTCGACGGTCCAGCGCTTGATGAGGTCGGTGTTGGACGGGTCTGCGTCCACTCCCGCGTAGACGCAGGCCCAGCGGGCGCCGCGGTAGCTCCAGGCGGTGTCCGTGGAGCTGTGATCATGAGCCGCGCCGTCGATGGGGTACAGGTGCATCGTCGACTTCATGGTCGGCACCTCGGGGCCGAACTTGGCGTGCAGGGCGACGGCGTCGTCCGGGATCTCGTCGACGAAGTCCGCGCGCCAGTACCACTGGTCGCCGGGCGGGTAGAGCCCGTCGAACATGGACTGGAGCACGGGGTGCGGCATCGGCGACACGGCGTGCAGGAGCGGGTCGGGCAGCGCGTCGAGCAGCGGGGCCATGTGGTGGGCCGCCGCTTCGGGGTCCTCGGCGGTGTGGCACCAGACGACGCCGCAGACCTTGCGCAGATGGAGGCTCTCGGGGAAGGGCGGGGCCGGGGGCACGGTGCCGTACATGAAGAAGCCGTTCACCTCGCGGGGTGCCCGGGGCAGGAAGTCGCGGTAGGCGGCGAGGACTTCGGCGCCCTGTTCGGCGGGCCAGAAGGTGGGGCCCGCGACGACCGTGCTCAGCTCGTGCAGCCGGAAGAGGAAGGAGGTGACGACGCCGAAGTTGCCGCCGCCCCCGCGGATCGCCCAGTAGAGGTCGGCGTTCTCGTCGGCGCTCGCCCGGACCTGACGGCCGTCGGACAGGACGAGGTCGGCCTCCAGGACGTTGTCGACGCTCAGCCCGAACCTGCGGGTGAGGTGGCCGAGACCGCCGCCGAGGGTGAGGCCGCCGACGCCGGTCGACGAGATGATGCCGCTCGGCGTGGCGAGGCCGTGCTCGTGCGTGGCGCGGTCCACCTCGCTCCAGACGCAGCCGCCGCCGACCCGTACCGTGCGGGCCGGCGCGTCGACCTCGATCGTCTTGAGCGGCGAGAGGTCGGCGACCACGCCGCCTTCGACGGTGCCGAGGCCCGCTCCGTGGTGGCCGCCGCCGCGGACCGCGAGCGGCAGGCCGTGCGCGCGGGCGAAGCCGATGACGCGTGACACGTCGTCGGCGTCGGCGCACCGGGCGACGAGCGCGGGGCGCTTGTCGGCCATCGCGTTGTAGACGGCGCGCGCCTCGTCGTACCCGTCGTCGTCCGGGCCCTTCAACTCCCCTTTGAATCCGGCCAGTTCGCTGCGTGCTGCCTGTGCGGGCGTGATGGACATGTACTCCCCCGTTGGATCGGTGCATCCGATCAGCCCGTTCTAGTCCCGCCCGCGCCGCACCGATATCCGTGTCCGCCACCCAGCTCACGTCCGGCCGTTGCCTACTTTTCGCGGCCGAATTCCATCCCCAGCCGTGCGGCGCGGGCGGCGACGTCGCGCCGGGTGCGGGCGCCGAGCTTCTCCAGGACCGCGCGGACGTGGTTGTCGACCGTGCGTACGGACAGGAAGAGCCGCCCTGCGATCTCGATGTTGGTCAGGCCCTCCGCGAGGAGCCGCCCGACCTGGAGCTGGCGGCCGGTGAGGCCCGCCGGGTTGCGGCGCGTCGCCGCGTGCGGGCCGCGCGGGATCCGGGCGACGCCGAGGGCTCGCAGTTCGGTCCGGACGATCCGGGCCAGGGGTTCGGCGCCCAGCGCGTCGAGAACGGCGAGCGCGGCGAGCTGGTCCGCCGGGTCCGGGCTCTGGGCGAGGGCGGCGGCGAACTCGTAGGGGCAGCCCGCCGCCCGCCAGGCCTCGGCGGCCTGACGCCACCGTCCGGCCGACTGCAGGGCGTACGGATGGTCCGAGTCGTCCGCGGGGACGGGGTGGCCCGCCCTGGTGAGCCAGTGGCCGAGCTCCGCGCGGTACGGCGTCGCGGCCAGGTCGCGCGCCTGTACGTACAGGGGGCCGACGGCGTCGATCACGGCCGCGTGCTCACCGCGCAGCC
>NZ_BAAAUG010000205.1:0-11754 GCF_039533825.1 Streptomyces rectiviolaceus | reverse complement strand
CGCAGGGCGAGGGCGAGGCCCCGGTCGGCGGGGGCGGGCCCGATGGTGACGGGCGGGCCGTCCAGGTGCCGTACCGTCGCCCGCAGCCGCGTCGCCTCCGCCGCGCACGGCTCGCAGCCTGCGAGATGCGGGGCGACCGTCCGCTCGTCGCCCGGCATGAGCGCGCCGACGGCCCAGGCCCCGAGAAGTTCACGTACGGCTTCGTGATCCGTGGTCATCACGCGCCTCTTTCGCCTGGAGCGTCGGCAAGTGCCGGTGGGTCGGATGGGCTGGGCGGGTCGGATGGGTCGGGTTGGTCGGGTGGGTCTGTCAGGGCTTCTGCCAGTCTGCGTAGCGCCGCTCGTAATCGGGTTTTCGCCGTGCCCTCCGGGATGCCCAGTTCCACCGCCGCCTGGCGGTACGTACAGCCCGCGAAGTACGCGAGGTGCACCACCTGGCGCTGCGGGAGCGGGAGTCTCGCCAGCGCGGAGTGGAGGAGCAGGGAGCGTTCTCGTGCCATGACCACGTCTTCCGGGGGCGGATCCGGGGTGGGGATCGTGTGCAGGGTCGTGTCGTCGGCATGGGCGGCCTTGCGGTGACGCTCCTCGCCGCGTACCCAGTCCACCGCCCTCCGATGCGCCAGCATGCACAGCCAGGTGCGCAGACTGCCCCGCCGCGCGTCGAACGCGTAGGGCCTCGACCAGAGATGGGCGAAGACCTCCTGGGCGACGTCCTCCGCCGCTGCCGGACTGCGGGTGACGCGTCCCGCGACGCGGTGGACGAGAGCCGCGTACGTGTCGTAGGCCTCCGCGAGAGCCGTCTCGTCGCCGTACACCAGGCGCTGGTGCAGGTCGGAGTCCCGATATGGCTGCTCCGCCACTGACACCACCGCCTCGTGAGGCAACCCCGTCCTGCCTTCCTAGCGTCCCGCGGCCCGGCGCGCCAGGGTTCAGCCGGAGAGCACGTCGAGGATCCGGTCCACGTCCGCCTCGGTGTTGTACAGATGGAACGAGGCCCGCAGGTGCCCCGCCCGCCCCGCCGTGATGATCCCGGCCCGGCTCAACTCGGGCTCTCTGTGGGCGAGTCCGGGGACGGAGACGATGGGGGACGCGCCGGGCACCGGCTCGTGGCCGAGCTCCGCGAGCCCCGCGCGGTAGCGGGCCGCCAGCGCCGTGTCGTGGGCGTGGACCGTGTCGATGCCGGTCTCCTCCAGGTACGCGAGGGCCGCCGCCGCGCCGTGGTACGCGAGGAAGGCGGGGGGTTCGTCGAAGCGGTGGGCGTCGGGGGCCAGTTCCGAGAGCGGGCCGTAGGTGGAGTTCCAGGTGTCCGCCGCCGCGAGCCAGCCGCCGTGCAGCGGGACGAGGGACTCCTGCGCCTCCTCGCTCACCGTCAGGAACGACGTGCCGCGCGGGCAGAGCAGCCACTTGAAGGCGCCGGTGACGGTGTAGTCGTACAGACTCGCGTCGAAGGGCAGCCAACCCGCCGCCTGTGTCGCGTCGTTGAGGGTGCGGGCGCCATGGGCGGCGGCGGCCTCCCGTACCGCCGCGTCGTCGGCGATACGGCCGTCGGCCGACTGCACGACGGAGTACACGACGAGGGCCGTGGTGGGGCGGATCGCCTCGGCGAGGTCCTCGAGGGGCGCGTAGCGGAGCTTGAGGTCGCCGCGCACCACGAAGGGGTTGATGATCGAGCTGAAGTCCCCCTCGGGGAAGAGGACTTCGGATCCTGGGCGCTGCGAGGCGGCGATCAGTCCGGCGTGGACGGCGACCGAGCCGCCGTTGGCCACGCGCGCGTGCGGCACGCCGACGAGCCGCGCGAAGGACTCGCGGGCGGCCTGCACGATCCCGAAGTCGCCCGAGCCGCCGCGTCGGCCCGCGCCGTTCTCGGCCGCGAGGCCCTGGATCGCCTCGACGGCGCGGGTCGGCAGCAGGCCGCAGCTCGCCGTGTTCAGATACGTCGACGTGGGCGCGAACTCGGCGCCATTGATGATCCCCATGGGACCAACTCTCGCGCCCGTCCGCGCCCACGTCCATCGCCGATGTGTGGAGGCGACCGGTAAGTGACGCTTACGCGTCGTCGCCTCAGGCTCAGGCCTGCGGAACCGCGCAGCCGTCGGGGCCGCAGGCATCGCCGTCGCCGCCGTCCGCGAGCGTGGTGAGCGGCGAGCGGTTGCCCCACGCCTGCTCCAGGGCCTGTGTGAAGACGTCGGCGGGCTGGGCGCCGGAGACGCCGTACTTGCGGTCGAGGACGAAGAACGGCACGCCGTTCGCGCCGAGCTCGGCGGCCTCGCGCTCGTCGGCGCGTACGTCGTCGGCGTAGCGGGACGGGTCGGCGAGCACCGCGCGGGCGTCGTCCGCGCCGAGACCGGCCGCGACCGCGAGCTCCACGAGCCGCTCGTCGTCGTCGAAGACGGAGCGCTCCTCGGCGAAGTTGGCCCGGTAGAGCAGGCCGAGCAGTTCGTCCTGCCTGCCCTGCTCCTTGGCGAAATGCAGGAGGCGGTGCATGTCGAAGGTGCTGCCGTGGTCGCGGCCCTCGGTGAGGTAGTCGAGGCCTTCGGACGAGGCGTTCACGCCGAGGTTCCGCTCGGCCTCCTGGGCCTGCTCCTCGCTCATGCCGTACTTCTTGGCGAGCATCGGGATCACGAGCCCGCTGTCGCCCTTGGCGCGCGAGGGGTCGAGCTCGAAGGAGCGGTGCACCACCTCGACGTCGTCGCGGTGCGGGAAGGCGGCGAGTGCCTTCTCGAAGCGGGCCTTGCCCACGTAGCACCAGGGGCAGGCGATGTCGCTCCAGATCTCGACGCGCATGTGACTAGCTCTCTTCAGGTCGAACGGCAGTGCGGAGGGTCCCTCCGGTCAGTTGAAGAACGTACGACCTGCCTCGCTCATTCCCCGGCCGTCAGGGACAGCCGCATCCGCAGGTGAGTACCCGCGCCCTCGCCCGGACCCGCCGGCTGCCAGCCGTGGCGGACGTAGAAGGCCTGGGCGCGCCGGTTCTCCTGGTGGACGTCCAGGGTGGCCGCCCGGATGCCGTCGGCCCGCCACTCCTCCACGCACGCGGCGTGCAGGGCCGCGCCCACCCCCGCGCGCCAGTGGTCGGGGTCGACGTGGAACTGGAAGAGCGCCACGGTGTCCGGCGCCTCGCCATCGGGTGTACGGAAGGACGCGACGCCCACGATCCGGCCCTCGCGGACCGCGCACAGCACATGCCCTTCACGGCGCTCGACGGCTCCCCGCCACATCGCCGTCCCGTCGACACCTTCGTCCGGCAGCCCCTCGGGGTAGTACGTGGCGCGGGCGCGTGCGTGCAGGGCCGCGAGGGCCGGGGCGTCGGCGGTGAGGGCGGTGCGTATGACGGTCGGCATCACGGTCCGCATCGTCGTGGGGAGAGCTGAGTGGATCACGCTGCGATAGACGTGTTCCGGCCGCCTTGAGTTCCGATGCGGCTGAACTGGGCGCGGTAGGCGCTCGGCGTGAGCCCGGTGCGGCGCACCAGGTGGCCGCGGAGCGAGTCGGCGGTGCCGAGCCCGCAGGCCTGCGCCACCCGGTCCATGGAGAGCGACGTCGTCTCCAGGAGCTCCTTGGCCCGCTCGACGCGCTGGTGAAGCAGCCACTGCAGCGGGCTCACCCCGCTCTCCGCGTGGAAGCGCCGGGTGAGGGTGCGCACGCTGACGCCCGCCTGCCGGGCGAGGTCGGTGAGCGTGAGCGGTTCGTCGAGGTGGCGCATGGCCCAGCCCCGGGTGTCGGCGCAGGCATTGCCGCGCTCGGGCGGGAGCGGGGTCTGGGTGAACTGGGTCTGGCCGCCGGGCCGTACGGGGGCGACGAGCGCGGCCCTGGCCACCTGGTTGGCGACGGCCGCTCCGTAGTCGGTGCGGATGATGTGCAGGCACAGGTCGATCCCCGCGGCGTACCCGGAGGACGTCATGACCTGTCCGTCCTCCACGTAGAGGACGTCTCCCTTGAGGTCGAGCGCCGGATAGCGGCTGCGCAGCTCCTCGGCGAGCTGCCAGTACGTGGTCGCGCTGCGCCCGTCGAGCAGTCCCGCCTCCGCGAGCACGAAGGCGCCGCTGCAGATGGAGGCGATGCGCCGGCCGGCGTCGGCGGCCTCGCGGACGGCGGCGACGGTCCGCGGGTGCGGTTCGTAGCGGTGTCCGGTGCCCGCGACGAGGACGGTGTCGGCGTCACGTACGGCGTCGAGCCCGTGCTCCACCTGGAGGCTGAGCCCGCCGGTGGTGGCGACGGTGCCGGGCTGCGGGGTGCAGACGACCATCTCGTAGCCGGGTCCGCCCGCCACCTCGACCTTTTCGAAGAGCAGCTCGGGGATCGCGAGGTTGAACATCGACACAGGTGAGGGCGCGATGACGGCGACGCGGTGCGGCCGGTGGGCGAACTTCGCGGACTTCACGGACTTCACGGACTTCGGGCGGGCCATGGCCAGAACCTCCGGATGTATGGCATTCAGGCCACTACTGTAGCCGCGCCGCCGTCAGCAGAATCATGGGCATGGCAACGAACTCCCTCACCGAAGGCTCCCGCCCCACAGGGCGATTGACGCGGCGGGCACCCCACCCCGGGCCCGGCGGCGACAAGCGCCGGACATCCCCCGGCCTCACACTCACGGCCGCCATGCTCGGCCTCGCCCTGATCACGCTCGACGCCTCCGTCGTGAACGTGGCGCTGCCCGCGATCGGCGACTCCCTGGGCGGCGGCATGTCCGGGCTCCAGTGGGTCGTGGACGCCTACACCCTCGCCTTCGCCGCCCTGATGCTCTCCACCGGCGCGCTCTCCGACCGGATCGGCGCGACCCGGGCGTACGCGATCGGCATCACGGTGTTCACGCTCGCCTCGGTGGCGTGCGGCCTCGCGCCGTCGCTGCCCGTGCTGATCGGCGCGCGGGGGGTGCAGGGCGTGGCGGCCGCGGTGGTCCTGCCCGCCTCGCTCTCCCTCGTGCGCCAGGCCTACTCGGACGCGGCCGGGCGGGCGCGTGCGGTGGCCATGTGGGCGGCGGGTGGTTCGGTGGCGGTGGCGCTCGGTCCGGTCACGGGCGGCGCGCTGACCACCGCGTGGGACTGGAGCGGCATCTTCTTCATCAACGTCCCGCTGGGCGCGGTGGCGCTGGTCCTGCTGCTGCGGGCACCACGCTCGGAGCGGCGGCCCGCGCCCCTGGACGTGCCGGGGCAGTTGCTCGCGGTCCTGACGCTGACGGCCCTGACCTTCGCTGTCATCGAGGGCGGCACGACGGGCCTGGCCGCCCTGGTCGTCGCGGTGGCGGCGGGTGCGGTGTTCCTGCGGACGGAGGCGCGGCAGGCGCATCCGGTGGTGCCGTTGGCTCTCTTCCGCGACCGGACGGTCACGATCACCGTCGCGGCCGGGGCCGCGTGCAGCGTCGCTTTCTACGGCCTGATCTTCGTCTTCAGCCTCTTCTTCCAGGAGGTGCAGGGGCGTTCGGCGCTGTGGGCCGGGCTGATGTTCCTGCCGATGACGGGCCTCATCGCGGTGACGAACATCTTCGCCGGGAAGCTGGCGGCGCGGGTGGGTCCGCGGATCCCGATGCTGGCGGGGCAGTCACTTGCCGTGCTGGGTCTGCTGGCGCTGCTGTTCGCCGACGCGGGGACGCCCGCGCTGGGCCTGGCGTTCCTCATGGTGCCGCTGGCCCTGGGATGCGCGCTGACGATCCCGCCGCTCACCGCGGCGATGATGGACGCCGTTCCCGCCGACCGTGCGGGTCTCGCCGCGGGGGTCCTCAACTCGGCCCGGCAGGTGGCCGGGGGCCTGGGGATCGCGGCCTTCGGGGGCCTGGTCGCGGGGGACTTCGTCTCCGGGATGCGGATCAGCCTGCTGATCGCCGCGGCACTCCTTGCGGCCTCGGGGGTGGCGACGCTGGGGCTGCGGCGGGGACGTTGAGCTTCTGAAATAGGGTCATCTCATGTTGCATACGCTTTTTGTGGTGCGTCCATGGTGATCGTCATGAAACGGACCCTGTCCGCACTCGGCCTTGCCGCTGTCGTCCTGTTGTCGGGATGCAGCGCCGAGGGCGATGCACCGTGGACGAAGGATCCGCAGGACAACGGCCCTCCGACAGCCACCGCCCCCGTGTCCAGGTCGGCGGCCGAACTGGCCGCCAGGTACCGCGCGGCGGGAGGGGACCGGGGGGTGTATGGGATCAGCCACGCGAAGACCAAGGACGACGTTCTTGAACTGACCGTGCGGACCCACAAGAAGAACGGCTACGAGCAGTTCGACGACTTCGCCACCGACCTGGCGGCCTTCCTGGCCGGAGAAGGCGTCCGTCTCGAAGAGGGCTACGTACTCGACGTGTACGGCCCTGACGGAGTTCGACTGCACAACTACAGCACCACAGTGGAGGACAACCCGTGACGCGCGGGCCGTTCACCTCGAACGCCCGGAGGGGCTGATGTCTCAGCCCCTCCGGCGAGGTATTAAGAGCCGTCCCTGAGCCCCCGGGGCCAGTTCGGGCGGAACTCGATCCCGTCGTACGTCACCACGCACCCCTCCCCCACAGGGGACTGCGCCATGAAGCCCACCAGCGCCGCGCCCGCCGTCTTCTCCTCCCCGAGGGAGAAGATCCGGACGAACGTCCACCGCTTGCCGTCCGGGGACGCGTGGAACGCGAACGCCGAGCCGGTGCGGCTGATCCGGAGCCAGACGCTGCTGCCGTCCACCACGAAGGCGTTCGAGTCGTCGGAGCGGCCGCGGGTGACGACCGTGCAGACCGTCGCCTCGTCCGGCGACCGCTCCAGGCAGAGCTTCGCCCACTCCCGGTCGCCCACGTGCAGGTACAGCACGCCCGCGTCGAACGCCGCCGCGAAGCCGACCGTCACACGGGCGATCAGCTGGAAGTCCCCCTCGGGCGCGCCGAGGAGACGAGGCGCGTCCGACGCGGGGTCAAGCGCCTCGCCCGTCGGCGGCACGAAGCGGTCCTGCCGGGCGCCCGCCCAGCCGGTGAGCACCCCGCCCTCGTACGACCAGTTTCCGTCGGGGCCGTACGAGCGCAGGGAGAAGGGCAGTTCGGGGATATTGACGTCCATGGGCGTCAGTGTTCCAGGCGCCCGTCGTAGCGCCGCGGCAGCCCCAGCGGGTTGTCGTCCCGCAGCTCGGGCGGGAGCAGCGCGGCAGGCGTGTTCTGGTACGCGACGGGACGCAGCCAGCGCTCGATCGCCGTACCGCCCACGGAGGTGGAGGTGGACGTCGTCGCGGGGTACGGCCCGCCGTGGTGCTGCGCGGGCGCCACCGCGACCCCGGTCGGCCAGCCGTTGACCAGCACGCGCCCGGCCAGCGGCGTCAGTTCGGCGATCAGCGCGCCCCCGCGCCCCTCGCCCGCCACCTCCTCCGCGGACAGCTGCACCGTGGCCGTGAGGTTGCCGGGCAGCCGGGTGAGCACGGAGGTGATCTCCGCGTCGTCCTCGTAGCGCGCGACGACCGTCACCGGACCGAAGCACTCCTCCAGGAGCAGGTCGTGCTCACCGGCCTCGGCGAGCTTCGCCGCCGGGACCGTCAGGAAGCCCGCGCTCACCGTGTGCTCACTGCCCGCGCCCGGCGTCACCGGCGCGTCCACGTCCGGCAGTTCGCCCCGCTCGCGCACGCCCGCCACGAAGTTGTCCCGCATCCGGTGGTCGAGGAGCACCCCGGCCTCCGTGTCGCTGACCGCTTCCGTGAGGGACTTGACGAACCGGTCGCCGCCCGCGCCGGCCGGGGCGAAGACCAGGCCCGGCTTGACGCAGAACTGGCCGACGCCGAGCGTCATGGAGCCCGCGAGGCCCGCTCCGATCTCCTCGGCGCGCTCGACCGCCGCGGCCTCGGTCACGACGACCGGGTTGAGGGAGCCGAGCTCGCCGTGGAAGGGGATCGGCACGGGGCGGGCCGCCGCCGCGTCGAAGAGGGCGCGGCCGCCGCGGATCGAGCCGGTGAAGCCCGCGCCGGAGACGAGCGGGTGCTTGACGAGCTCGACTCCCGCCTCGAAGCCGTGCACGAGACCGACGACGCCCTCAGGGATGCCGTGCAGGGCCGCGGCCCGCCGCAGCGTCGACGCCACAAGCTCGGAGGTGGCCGGGTGGTCCGGGTGGGCCTTGACGACCACGGGGCAGCCCGCCGCGAGCGCGCTCGCGGTGTCGCCGCCGGGGACGGAGAAGGCGAAGGGGAAGTTGGACGCGGAGTAGACGGCCACGACGCCCAGCGGGATCTTGTAGCGCCGCAGGTCCGGGATGGGCGGGGTCGCGCTGCTGTCGGGGTGGTCGATGACGACGCCGAGGAAGCCGCCCTCGTCGACCACGTCCGCGAAGGCCCGCAACTGGTAGCAGGTGCGGGCGAGTTCGCCGGTGAGCCGGACGGGACCGAGCGCGGTCTCCGCGTCCGCGGCCTCCACCAGGTGATCCTTCGCCCCGTCGAGCAGTTCGGCCGCGGAGCGCAGGAAGGCGGTGCGTACGGTGCGGTCGGCGAGGGCGTCCTTGGCGGCCAGCGCGGCGCGTACCGCCTGATCCACCTCTTGGGCTGTGGCTTCGACCGCAACCTGTTCGCGCTGCTTCCCGGTTCGGGGGTCGACACTCCAGACTGGTGCTGCTGCCACCGCGGGCTCCTCCAGAGGTGATGCCACAGATGTGCTGCCACCCACCTGGGCTGTTCGATATGCTGAACGCTGTCTCCGATGATGAATAGCGGAGACTTCGGAGACTATTTCTCGTCGAACTAAGGGGTCAAGGGCGATGTCGGCTGGCGAGACTGGCGGGGCACAGGTCAAGTCCGCGGTGCGGACGGTGGAGTTGCTCGAATACTTCGCGGGACGCCCCGGAATGCACTCTTTGGCCGCCGTCCAGGAAGCCGTCGGGTACCCCAAATCCAGCCTCTACATGCTCCTTCGTACGCTGGTGGAGCTGGGCTGGGTGGAGACCGACGCGACAGGCACGCGGTACGGCATCGGGGTGCGGGCCCTCCTTGTCGGCACCTCGTACATCGACGGCGACGAGGTGGTGGCGGCGGCCCGTCCGACGCTCGACCGCCTCTCGGACGACACCACGGAGACGATCCACCTGGCGCGCCTGGACGGCACGAACGTCGTCTACCTCGCCACGCGCCAGTCGCAGCACTACCTGCGGCCCTTCACGCGCGTCGGCCGCCGCCTGCCTGCGCACTCGACGTCCCTGGGCAAGGCGCTGCTCGCCACCCACACCGACGAGCAGGTCCGCAAGATGCTCCCGGAGACGCTGCCCGCGCTGACCGAGCACACGATCACCGACCGCGAGAAGCTGATCGAGGAGCTGCGGACGGTCCGTGAGCAGGGCTTCGCGGTCGACCGCGAGGAGAACACGCTCGGTCTGCGCTGCTTCGGAGTCGCGATCCCGTACCGCACGCCCGCGCGGGACGCGATCAGCTGCTCCGTGCCGGTGGCGCGGCTGACGCCCGCGCACGAACAGATGGTGAAGGACGCGTTGTTCGACGCGCGGGACCGACTGTCACTGGCGACTCGTAGGCTTTGAGCATGGTCAGCATCGATGTCAGTCTGCGCCCGGTCCACGACAGCGATCTCCCGGTCTTCTACCGGCAGATGAACGACCCCGAGTCGAATCACGTCGCCGCGTTCACCTCGCCGAAGGCGGCGGACTGGACGCTCTTCGAGACCCACTGGAAGGGACTTCGCGAATCGGCGGACGTCGTCGCCCGCACGGTCCTCGCGGACGGCGACGTGGTGGGCAGCGCGGCGGTGTACGGGGAGCCGGGCGAGCGGGAGGTCACGTACTGGATCGACCGGGCGTACTGGGGCCGCGGCCTTGCCACGGCCGCCTTGCGGGGGCTCCTTGCGGAGGTGCCGGAGCGTCCGCTCTACGCCCGGGCGGCGGCGGACAACGCGGGGTCCCTGCGGGTGCTGGAGAAGTGTGGCTTCCGGGTCACCGCCCGGGCCAGCGGGTTCGCGCATGCGCGCGGGGCGGAGATAGCCGAGGACGTCCTCGTGCTGGAGGCTGAGGTCTAGGGGGGCGGGGCTGGCGCGGGGGCCTTGGGCACCGTCATCACCGGCTTCGCCGAGTTCGTCCTCAAACGCCGGACGGGCTGGAAATCCAGCCCGCCCTCCCCCGCACGGCGGACCCAGATCATCGCCACGCAGGACGTGCCCCTCGCCTCGCCCCGGGAGCGTAGGGACCATGAGCCAGACACTCGTCCCCGTCACGGCCCCGGCGGCAGCCCTCCGCGCCCTCGCGATCCTCGCCGCCCTCCCCTACCTCTCCCTCAAGATCGCCTGGATCGCGGGGAGTCACATCGGCATCCCCGAGGGCAGCAGCCTCCTCGAGCACCGCACCACCATGATCTTCGCCAACGGCCTCACCCTGCTGATGGACGCGAGCGTCATCCTCCTCGCGCTGCTCCTGACCCGCCCCTGGGGCCTGCGGACCCCCGCATGGCTGCTCGTGTTCCCCATGTGGGCCGCCACCGGGCTGCTGACGCCGATCATGGCCGGGTTCCCGCTCCAGCTCGTGGTCAGGGCGCTCGGCGGCAGCGTCTACCGCCCCTCGGCGGAGGACGGCAGCGGCAGCGGCGCCTTTCTCGACGAGTGGGTATTCGGCGTCGTCTACGGCGGCTTCATCCTCCAAGGCCTGGCTCTCGGCGCCCTGTTCGTCCTCTACGCACGGGACCGCTGGGGCCACATATGGCGGGGCCGCGTCTGGGATCTGCCCCGCGCCACCGCCCGCCGGAGCCTTCAGCGGGGCACCGCCATCGCCGCCGCCCTCCTGGCCGTCGCCCCCGCGACCCTGAACCTCCTCTGGGTCACCGGTTCCACCTTCGGCCTCAGCGAGGCGCGGACCGAGGAACGTACGACCGACTTCTACGTCCTCGAGGCCCTGGACCTGCTCTACCTCGCCGCAGCCGTGGCCGGCGGGCTGCTCATCGCCTTCCGGTGGGTTCCCGCGCTGCCCGTCAAGGTGCCGCTCGCCCTCGCGTGGCTCGGCTCGGGCGCGGTCGCCTGCTGGGGCGGCTGGCTGCTGTTCGCCTCGCTCGGCGGCAGCGACGACATCGCCGAGCAGCCGACGGCGCTCATGATCCTGACCTACGCTGTGCGGATGATCGTCGGGACGCTTGTGGTCACCCTCGGGGTGCGCTTCTTCAAGGAGCGGGCGGGCGCGGCCGACCGGGAACCGCGGCACTACGCGTGAAGCCCTTCGCAGCAGCACTGACAGCCCTGTTCGGGCGGCGGGCGCGGCGCCGGTGGATCCATCTGATCCTCGGCGGCGCGCTCGCCATGCCGTACGTCTTCGTGGGCTCCGTCATCGTCGGGCCGCTGCTCGGCGAGGACAACGTCTTCGGCTCGTTCACCTCCCAACTCGGCGCCTTCGCCGTGGGGTTGCCGCTCGCCGCGATCACCGCGCTCTTCCCGCTCACCCGGCCCATGTCGGTGGCCGCCGTGCGCGCGCTGTGCGACGTGCGGGGTGACGCGCTCGCCGACGGGCCCGCACGGTCCCGGCAGGCGCGCGGGCGCACCGTCGGGTGGTTCACGCTGCACCTCGGGTTCGGCGGGATCATCAGCGGAATGTCCCTCGCGCTGCCGCCGTTCGCGGCGGTGCTCATCGCGCTGCCGTTCGCCGCGGTGCTGCGCGGCAGCCGGATGGGAATGCCCGAAGTCTTCGGCGAGGGCTGGATGTTGGCGCTCGCCCCCGTCATCGGGATCCTCTCCCTCGTCGCGCTCGCGGGGTGCGCGGCGGCGGCCGGGGGCCTGCTCGCGCGCTGGGCGCCGGACCTCCTTGGGCCCTCGCCCGCCGACCGGCTGGCGGCGGCC
>NZ_BAAAUG010000204.1:0-20669 GCF_039533825.1 Streptomyces rectiviolaceus | reverse complement strand
CAGGACGTAGGCGGTGCGCTCGGCGGCGGCCCGCAGCGCGGGCTCCAGAAGCCTCCGGCAGGCCGGCCCCGGCCCGGCCCGCACCGGACCGAGCCGGGCGTCGGCGAGCGCGCCCCGCACATCCGCGTACCGACTGAGCAGCCAGGCTCCGAGCAGCTCGTCCCGGACGAGGGGGTAGCCCTCGCGGAGGGTGCGGTAGAGCGGAAAGGGATCACTCTCTACGCCGGGGGCCAGGAGGCTGACCGGAGGGGAAGCCCCAGCCCGTCCGGCGTTTGAGGACGAACTCGGCGGAGCCGGTGACAGACGGTGCCCTTGAGGGGCCGAGCTCGCATACACGGTTTCAGGGCATCACCGCGGAGCGCCCCGCGCCGTTCCCATACACCCATTCGGGTGATGCTGCCCGGCAAGGCCGACGTGGGATGACATCCCTTGGGTCGCACGCTTGACACGTGCCCGACCGCGTGGCGTACTGCGGATTGCGTCAGCGGACAAGACGGGGGTGAGTCAACTGGCGGAGCAGCGCTATCCCAATGTGGCCGAACTCGTGCTCTCCGCCCGGGAGTTGGCCGCCCACCGTCCCGAGCTGAGCGTCCTGCGTCAGGTGGGCACATCGCGCGCCGGACGACCACTGCACCTGCTGTCCGTCGGCAGCTCCCCCCGCGCCGTCCTCGTCGTCGCGGGCGCGCACTCGAACGAACCGACCGGTGGCTCGACGCTGCTCCACCTCGCGGAGTGGGCCCTGCGGGACGCGGACCTGCGTGCCGACACCTCCTGGCACTTCCTCCTGTGCGCCGACCCGGACGGCGCGGACCTGCACCGCACGCCCGCCCCGCGCACCCTGTTCGACTACCACCGCCACTTCTTCCGTCCCGCGGGACCCGAGCAGCCGGAGTGGTCCCCCTCGGTCCTTCCGCCCGACCGGCTGCCTCCCGAGACCCGCACCCTGACGGGCGTCATCGACGAACTGCGGCCCTACTTGCAGGTGTCGCTGCACGGAACCGATCTCGGCGGCAGCTGGGTGCAGTTGACGCGGGACATACCGGGGCTCGCCCAGCCGTTCGCCAAGTCCGCGGCAGAGCTGCACATTCCGGTGGAGGCGGGTGCTTCGGACGCCGCGGGCTGGCCGGTCTCGGGGCCGGGGGTCCATGTGCTGCCGGGCCCCGGCTCGGCGGCCGCCTATCCGAGCCTCCCCGAGGACGCCCGGCACACCACCTGGCACCACGCCCACCGGTACGGCGGCCTGACCGCCATCGTCGAGGTCCCGATGTGGGCGAGCGACCTGGTGGACGACCTGACCGTCCATCCCGCCCCGACCCTTGCGCTGCGCGGCTTCTCGCAGCGGCTGCGCCATGACGCGCGCCTGGTCGAGGACATCCTCGGCGAGGCGCTGCCGCGGCTCCCGGAAGCGCGAGGGCCACTGCTGCGCGCGGCGCGCTGGGCGCTCGACCTGGTGCCCGGTCTCGCCGACGACTGGGCCGGGCTGCCGCCCGCGGGGACGTCGATGGCGTACATCGGCAGCGTCGACGCCTTCGGCCGCCGACTGCCGCTGCGGGCCGCCGCGATGCTGCTGCGGGTCCTTGACGCGGCGGGCGACCGGGCCGCGCCCCGCCTGGAACGGCTCGTGCTGCACTGGAGCGACGCGTTCGCCGAGCGGTTCAGGGCGCGCTGGGTTCCGCTGGAGGACCAGGTCGAGCACCAGTCACGGACGACGGTCGCGGCAGCGCGCCACGCGCGCGTGCAGGGCGATTGACCGCACGCCCGACACACGTCCATCCCCGCATGCCCGTCCCCGCACGCCCATCCCCGAACACCTGTCCCTGAACGCCCGCTCCCGCATGGGCTTCACGAAGCCGAGAGCCGGAAGCCCATCTTCCCGAAGCTGACCTGATCGCCGTCCTGGACGACGGCCGCACCGATCACCCTGCGGCCGTTCACGGACGTGCCGTTGGTCGACCCGAGGTCGCGCAGCACCCACATGCCGCCCTGCCTGCTCAGCTCGGCGTGCACGCGGGAGACCGTCTCGTGGCTGAGCCTGAGTCCGTTCGCCGGGTCGCGTCCGATGCGCAGCGGATACGGATTCGCCGGCACCGGAAGGAGCAGCTTCGGCAGCTTCTCGGCCTGCCAGGCCCTGCGCAGCCGCACCGTGAACCCGGAGACCGCGCCGACGGTGCCGAACACCGCCCGCGAGAAGCGTCCCTCGGTCCGCAGATCGGCGGTGAGCGCGGCGAGTTCATCGGGCCTGCGGGCCGCGAGCGCCAGCTCCATGCGCCGCACGAACGTGTCGTGCGACAGCTTGCCGAGGGCAGCGCCCTCCCTGAGCACGTCCAGCGCCCTGTCGCGCTCGGCGTCGGTCAGCCGCGCGGGGTACGTGTGGATCTCGAAGGACGACGTCACCCTGCTGATTGTCGGTCAGCTCGGCCGGGGTGTCCAGAAAACGCGGAACGACCCCGGGCCGATCACTTCTGAAGCACGATGGACGGGACGTCACCAGGTATGACGTAGGGATGAAGACGGATGGCGGACAGCGGATGGCAGACAAGGGGGAACTGTCGGTGGAGTTCGAGGTGTGGGCACCGGAGGCCGAGCGCGTCGCGCTGCTGTGCGAGGGCACCACGCGCGCGTTGGAGCGCGCCGACGGCCGGGCCGGGTGGTGGACGGTGCAGGCGGACGCCGCCGACGGGGCGCGCTACGGCTTCTCGCTCGACGGCGGCCCCGTGCTGCCCGATCCCCGCTCGCGGCGCCAGCCGGACGGCCCCGACGGTCTCAGCGCCGTCGTCGACCACGACCGGTACGCGTGGCGCGCGCCCTGGGCGGGGCGCGGGGTGCGGGACGCGGTCCTGTACGAGCTGCACGTGGGGACGTACACACCGGACGGCACGCTCGACTCGGCCGCGGGGCGGCTCGGTCACCTCGCCGAACTGGGCGTCACCCATGTGGAGCTGATGCCGCTCTGCCCGTTCCCCGGTCGGCACGGCTGGGGGTACGAGGGTGTGTCCCCGTGGGCCGTGCACGAGCCGTACGGCGGCCCGGAGGCGCTGAAACGGTTCGTCGACGCGGCGCACGCGCACGGCATGGGTGTCGTGCTCGACGTGGTCCACAACCACCTCGGCCCGTCCGGCAACCATCTGCCCGCGTTCGGGCCCTACTTCACGGACACCCACCACACTCCGTGGGGCGCCGCGGTCAACCTCGACGCCCCCGGATCGGACGAGGTGCGCGCGTATCTGATCGGCAGCGCGCTCGCCTGGCTGCGCGACTACCACCTGGACGGTCTGCGCCTGGACGCGGTGCACGCACTGCGGGACACGCGCGCGTGCCACTTCCTGGAGGATCTCTCGGCGGCCGTGGACGAACTGGCCGACGAGCTCGGCAGACCGCTCGCGCTGATCGCCGAGTCCGACCAGGGCGATCCGCGCGTCGTCACCCCGCGCGCCGAGGGCGGACTCGGTCTGCACGCGCAGTGGAACGACGACTTCCACCACGCCCTGCACGCCACGCTCACCGGCGAGGCCCACGGCTACTACGAGGACTTCGCCCGCGCGCCCTTCGCCGCGCTCGCCAAGACGCTGACGGGCGGCTTCTTCCACGACGGCACGTACTCGACCTTCCGGGGACGCCGGCACGGCCGTCCCGTGGACCGCGCCCGCACGCCCGCGTACCGCTTCCTCGGCTACACGCAGACCCACGACCAGATCGGCAATCGCGCACAAGGAGACCGGCTCTCGGCCACTCTCTCCCCCGGCCTGCTCGCCTGCGCCGCCGCACTCACCCTCACCGGGCCGTTCACGCCGATGCTGTTCATGGGCGAGGAGTGGGGCGCCGCGACGCCCTGGCAGTTCTTCACGGACCACACCGATCCCGAGCTCGCGGATGCCGTGCGCCGGGGCAGGCGGCGGGAGTTCGCGGCGCACGGATGGGCCGAGGAGGACATTCCGGATCCGCAGGATCCGGCCACCAGGAACCGCTCCTGTCTCGACTGGGCCGAGCCGCTCACCGACCCGCACGCGCGCGTGCTGGCCTGGTACCGCGAACTGATCGCCCTGCGCCGCGCCCGCGGCGACCTCCTCGACCCCGATCTGGCGACGCTCCGGGTCGCGTACGACGAGCGGGAGCGCTGGTTCGCGGTCCGGCGCGGCGATCTGCGGATCGCGGTGAACATCGGCAAGGAGACGGCCGGCATCCCGCTGGGCGGCCGGGGCGCGCGGGTGCTCGCGGCGTGGGAGCCGGTCACCGCGCCGGGCGCGGACGGACTCCTTCGGCTGCCCGCCGAGTCGTGCGCGGTGCTCCTGATGCCATGAGGCCGAAGGCGGGGGTCAGTTGACGATCGCCAGCTCGCGCGGCGTGGAGTTGAGACGCCGTACGCCGTCCTCGGTGACCGTCACGATGTCCTCGATACGCACTCCGAAGCGGCCCGGCAGATAGATGCCGGGCTCCACGGAGAAGCACATCCCGGGCACGAGCGGCAGTTCCTCGCCCTCGATCATGTAGGGCGGCTCATGGGTGGTGACGCCGATGCCGTGCCCGGTGCGGTGGATGAAGTGCTCGCCGTACCCGGCGTCGGTGATCACCGCCCGCGCCGCCCTGTCGACGTCCTGGCAGGCGGCGCCGGGGCGCACCGCGCGGCAGCCGGCTTCCTGTGCCTCGCGCACGATGTCGTGGACCCGCTGCTCCTCGGCGTCGGGCTCGCCCACGTGCACCGTGCGCGAGGTGTCCGAGCCGTAGCCGCTCAGCAGGCCGCCGAAGTCGAGGACGACCATGTCGCCGTTGGCTATGACGCGTTCGCCCGCTTCGTGGTGCGGGTTGGCGCCGTTCGGGCCGGATCCGACGACGGTGAAGTCGACCTGGGAGTGCCCGAACCGCCGCAGCAGGTCGGCGAGATCGGCGGCGACGTCGGTCTCCCTGCGGCCCGCGAAGGGAACCTTCTTGATCTCTTCGTACGTCGAGTCCGCTGCGGCACCGGCCGCCGCGATGCACTCCAGTTCCGCGGCGTCCTTGACGGCGCGCAGCATGGGGAGCGCTTCGGTGAGGGAGACGTACGAGGTGTTCGGCAGCTCCTTCTGGAAGCCGAGGAGATGCATGGCCCAGGAGCTGTCACTGATCCCGAAGCGGCCGTCGACGTCCAGGAGTGGTGCGGTCGCGGCATAGGGGTCCTTGCCGTCGGTCCAGTCCCGCAGGGAGAGCGCGCTCGCGCCCACCGCCCGTTCCGCGTCCCCTGCCTCCAGGGTGGGCACCACGAGCACCGGCTCCTGGCCCGCGGCGAGCACGAGGACGGTGAGGCGCTCGGTGTCGGCGGTCGGCCGATAGCCGGTGAGCCAGGCCAGGTCGGGGCCCGGCGCGACGAGCAGTCCGGCGAGCCCCGCGTCCGCCGCGGTGGCCGTGGCGCGGTCCATGCGGGCCTTGTAGTCGTCGGCGGTGAAGGGCGCGGGGGTGCCGGTCATGGGGGCCTCCAGGGCTGCTCGCTGCTGCGCGTACGGCGCGCTGCCGATGCAGCCGATCCTGCCCCCACCGCCGCGCGTGCGCGACCGGATTCCGGCGCCCCCGTCCCGTCACGTCAGGCCGTCATGCCCGGCCTTCATGTCCAGGCCTTCATGTCCATGCCGTCACGTCACGAAGCCCGGCGTCACCGACAGGGACTGCCGCTCTCCGCTCTCGTGGCGGACGCTCACAGTGACGTTCCTTCCCGGGTCCGCGGCGGCGACCGCAGCCGCCAGTGACTTGGCCGAAGCGATGCGGGTCTTGCCGAAGGCGAGCAGCACGTCGCCGCGTACGAGACCCGCGGTGTAGCCGGGGCCCGGACTGTGCACGCCGACGAGCAGGGCACCGGCACCCCTGGGGGCGTCGACGGCCTCCACGCCGAGGGTGGCGCGCGCGGCGGCCCGCCCATCGGCCTTGTCGGGCTCCCTCTGCGGCGGCTTCGGCGGGGGCTTCGGCGGGGCGGCGGGCTTGGACGCGGCGCCCGGAGCGGCCGGCCCTCCGGGCGCCGTCTGCCCGCCCTGTGCCCGCGCCTCCTTCTGCATGTCGGCGAGCTTGCTCATGCCGATGACGGTGGCGCTGACCGTGCCAAGACCCACTCCCGAGAGCACGAGGACGGCCGAGAAGAGCAGCCCGAAGAGCAGGGTGACAAGCCGCCGCCCGCGCCGCCGGGCGGCGTGCGGACGGTGGCCGGGTCCGGGTCTACGGCCCGTACCGGATGTCCGCCCGGCACGGGCCTTGCGCCCGGCCCCGAACTTCCGGCCGATGCCGAGTCTGCCGCCGATACCGAACTTGCCGCCTCCGCCGGGGCCCTGCCCCGGCATCGGCTTGGGACGCAACGCAGTCTGTTCCATGGCTCGCCTCCGGCCACAGCCCTACCCGGCGTGACCCCGCGCGACGATTCACGAAAGGGTGACGTCCAGGTGTGCGGCGCGCCGGATAGCGTGCCCACATGAATGACCGCCTGCCGACCACCGCCGACATGACGTCCCTCTGGGCTCGGACCACCAGGGTCGAGATCACCGGGACGCCGGGCGAGCCGGAGCTGCGGTACGACGTGCGCGACGCCGGTGAGCTCCGCGAGCTGTCCGGGCTGCTGACGGTCGATCTCACCGCCGACGCCTTCTGCTGCATGTGCTGGGGCGATCTGCGGTTCCTGCTCAGCGATGCCCGTGGCCGTCATGTCGAGCAGCTGACACTGCACCTGGGCAGCGCGAGCAGTGACCTCGACTGCGGTCGGGCCGGCCAGTTCCCGCTGGTCCACGCCGAGGGCCTGCGGAACTGGCTGACCGTCCGCGGGCTCCGTCAGCCCGCGTGACCTCCCTCGTGGCCGCCGCCATGGCCGCCGTGCCCCGCCCCGTGGTCGAACTTCAGGGCCTCCTTCGGCATGACCACGAAGGGGCGCATCATGCCCATGTCCTCGTGCTCAAGGAGGTGGCAGTGGTACATGAAACGGCCGTAGGCGCCGTCGAACTTGCCCATCACCCGGAGCAGTTGGCCGCCGGGGACCAGGAAGACGTCCTTCCAGCCCCGCTCGTTCGGGGCGAGGGGGATCTCCTTCTTCGGGTCGAAGGCGATCGGGGCGAGGGTGCCGCCCACCGTGACGTCGAAGCCTGACGCGTCGTACGCGTCGCGGCCCATGAGCTGGAAGTCGGCCAGGTGGATGTGCATGGGGTGGGTCACCGGCGGGTTCACCGCGAGGTTCAGGAAGCTCCACTGTTCGTGGCTGCCCTCGGCGACGGTGAAGCCCAGGCCGTCGTTGAAGGTGCGGGCGGTCCGGCGGTAGGTCTTGGTCTTCCCGTCCTCGCCACGGAGCTGGATGATTCCCTCGGTCGGGACCCGGATGTCGCCCGCGTCCTTGATCTCGGTCATCTCCCAGATCTCCGGGTGACCTCCGCCGCCCTTCGTGGCCGGCGGCGTCAGGACGATCAGACGGTGGCCGTGCTCGACGTCGTGGCTCAGCGGGCGGAACGAGCCCGAGAGGATCTCCGGGAGCGAGAAGGGGTCCTCGCATTCGGCGTCCCGCACGCGGAACTCCATGACCTGCGGATAGCGCACGTCGTTCGCCGGGTCAGGCACCCCAGGGGCCTGGCCGCTGCCCTTGTTCACCAGACGCACCCGCTTGCCCGCGAGCGCGCGGAAGTCGATCAGGAGGTCCATCCGCTCGGCCGGGGCGACGGTGAGCGTGGGCAGCGCCCCGTCGAAGTCGACCGGCACGGGACGCGGCAACAGGCCTCCGTCGCTGCCGATCTGGTGCAGGACGCCCCGCACGGGGTTGTTCTCCTCGTCGACAAGGACGAGGTCGTAGATGCGGGCGTTCGACGCGTTCACCAGGCGGAAGCGGTGCCAGGCGGCGTCGACGTCCGCGTACGGCCAGATGCGGCCGTTGACCGTGCTGTACGGACCCGTGAAGGGCAGCGAGACCGGCTTGCCCGTCTCCGGGTTCTTGGCCTGGACGATCACGGTCTTGTGCAGCAGGCGGCCGTTCAGACGTCCGTCCTCGTCCGTGTCCAGGTTCCGGTCGGCGAGCAGCAGCGGGATCTCCCGCTCCCCGGAGGGGAGATGGAGCGCGTCCTCCTCGTCGTCCCTGACGAAGTACGTGCCGTAGAGCCCCGCCTGGACGTTCCAGCGGGTGATGTTCATGGCGTGGTCGTGGTACCACCACTGCACCGCCTGGTGGTCGTTCGGGTACTCGGAGAGCTGGGCGTCGCCGAACCCCACCGCGTTGTCCGCCCACCCGTCGTTGCCGCCGCCGGTCTGCGCGCCGTGCAGATGCGTCACCGACCAGGCGGGCAGCGCGGCCACGTCCTTGTTCGGCTCGACGCCCCCGCGCCCCGGCAGGGTGCCGGGGTTCGGGTCGGCCCGCGGGACCTCCACTGAAGTGACGGGATATTCGCCGCCCTTCGGGATGCGGTTGGTCCAGGCGATCCGGATGCGCCGCCCGCGCCGCACCTCGATCGTCGGGCCCGGTACGCAGCCGTCGTACCCCCACATCAGGGTCGGCGGGAGCTGCGGGTGCAGCCGGATCCAGGCCGGGCGCAGCGCGATCTCGGTCTCCGCGGGCACATCGGTCTCGTCCCCCACGGCGACGGAGTCCGGTCGCAGGACGGGCGGCACCGGCAGCTGCGTGACGTACGGCGTCAGCTCCCCCCGTGCCCGCGTCGCGTCGGCGTCACCGTCGGCCTGCGTGCCCGTCAGGTGGTCTGTGATGCGCTCAATGATGTCGGTCAAGATGAACACCCCCGTGTTGATCAATGCAAATGCAATGGCCCCTGCCCTGGGGCCAGTTGGACGGCCCGGTCAGTGGCCGCCCTCTTACATCAGAAGACTCACGGAGCCCCGGCCAAGTTCCGTGAATCCCCCATTCCGCAGTAAAAGTATCGGAAACCGCATAGGGAATCGGGTAGTCCTGTTGTGGGTCTGCTGTCAGTGACCGCTGTTACTTTCGGAACATGACCGAACGTGCACTCCGTCTGCTGCGACAGGACCCGCGACTGGCCGAGCTGGCCGCGTTCCCTTTCGCATTCGACCTGTCCCGCGCGGACCACGTCGAAGAGGTCCGCCTCGCGTCGGGTGGTCCGCTGGAACCGATCGCGGGGGACGACTCCGGGGGCACGTATTTCGTGTGCGGGGACGGATCCGTGCTGTACGCCGACTCCGAGGGGTCCGCCGGGACCATCGGGGACAGCGTGGACGAAGCCCTGGAGATCCTCGTCGGCCTGCCCGGCTGGCAGGACTACGTACGCCTGTCGCCGACCGACGGCGAGACGCGGATACTCGCCGAGATCGCCGACACGGAGGGCGACTTCCGCGAGGACTGCGTGCCCGATCTCGACGCGCGCCGCGCAGAGCTGCGGGCCGCGCTCGGGCTCCCGGAGCGCTCCCCCGTGCAGCTCGTCGCACGCCTGCACGCCGCGCTCCTGCGCACCGAGCCGGACCACCTCCTCCTCAACGCCGTCGAGCATCTGGCGTACAAGCGCCTCGATCCGCACCCCCGCCCGCCCCTGTGGGAGCAGGTGCTCGCCAAGGGCCGCACCGACCTGGCCCTGTTGCGGACGGGCGACCGCGCGGTCTGGGACGGCGTCGCCGGGGACCGGCCGCGCAGAGTGGCGGTGCTGCGCGCCGCGCAGTACGACCGGCGGAACACGGACCGCGCCCTCCTGCGCCACCTCCTCAAGCACGAGGCGGACGCCCCCATGTCCGACGAACTGCGGCTCGCCGTAGTCCTGGTGGGGCTGCACGGCCTGGCCGATGACCTGCCACTGCTGCGCGAGGTCCACGAGACGACGTACGACACCTGGTGCGGCCTTGCCGGGCTCCCGGAGGAGGCCGGTCAACTCCAGGAGTGGGCGCGCTCGTTCGACGATTCCAACTATGGGGTGGACCCCGGCGACGAACCGGAATCCACCTGGCTCGAGCTCGCGCGGGAGCAGGGGATGGTGGAGGCCGCTCGCACCTATCTGATCCGCGAGCTGGACGACACAGGCCCCGACGTAGCCCAACTGGCGGTGCTGCGCGATGAGTTGACACTGCTCGGCGACTACACCCAGGCGATACGGGCCCAGCGTCTGCACCGGTCGCTGCAGGACACCGACGAGGGCCGCGCGGCGGCCGACGCGCGGTTGGCCGAGCTGGAGCGGAGGGCGGTGGAAGCGGCTGCGGCGGAATCATAGGTTTTCCCGCACCGATGCGGTTGCCGCCTCTAGGCTGCCGCACGGAGATCAGCTCGGCAGGAGCCCGGCATCGGCTCCGGGACGGGGACCGAGACCGGCTCCGGGAAGGACCGCCCAATGACCGACGCACCGCTGCCCGCGGAGCTGCTCCTCGACCAGGACGCCTCTGATGACCTGCGGCGGGATCTGGTCTCCGCGCTGGAAGGCCTCGGGGTCCATACGGCGCGGGTGCGCCGCGCGGTCGATCACCGGGGCGCCGCGGACATTCCCTGGATCATGCTGGCGTCCCTGCCCCTGCAGGCCTTCCTGAGCGGGCTCGGCGCGGAGGCGGTCAAGGACTCGTACACGGCGTTCAAGGATGTCGTACGCCGGTCGTCGCGCTCTCCGCGCTCTCCGCTCTCCACGGATCCCGGCGATCCCGCTGATCCCGCCCCTCGGCCGCTGGTTCTCCAGGACCGGCATACGGGGCTGCGCGTGGTCCTGGAGCCGGGCCTGCCGGGCGAGGCGTACGAGCAGCTCCTCGGTCTCGACCTCGCACGGTTCAGCGAGGGGCCGCTGCACTACGACAGCGGGCAGGGCCGCTGGCGCTCCGAGCTGGACGAAGCGGCCGGCTGACCCGCCGGGGATCGGGGGTGGTGACGTGGGGTCGCGGGCTGACCTGAGCGGCGCGGAACAGGCGTGTTCCAGGGGTGAGTCGAGCCTGGCGCGCCGCGACATCGCGCCCGCCGAGCGGGACTTCTTGGCGGCACTTGCCCTGGTGGGCCGGGATGAGACGGGTGACGGGGGAAGTGGCCGGGCTCTCCGGGGGCGCGTTCATGTCGGGCTGGGTCGGGTTCGCCTTGCGGCGGGGGACGCCGAGCAGGGGGCCGTGGAGTTCGAGCGGGCGCACGAGTTGCGGCCCGATAAAGCTGAGCCCCTGCACTGGCTGGGGTGCGCGGCGGCGCACCGGGCGGCGTACGAGGCCGCGGACGGGTACTTCACCTCGGCGCTCGGGTGTGCGAGGCCGCATCGCCGGTCGCTCGTCCAACGGGCTTACGCTCGGGTGCGGTTGAGGCGGTACGCGGAAGCCCTTGACGATCTGCGCGCGGCGAGCGACAAGGGCGCACTGGATGCCGACGCGCGCTGGGTCATGGCGGCGCTTTCCGACGGTCACGCGGCGGGTGGCCTCGCGTTGTCGTTGCGCGAGGCAGCGGTCGCCGAGCTGTCGAGTGCCATCGGGGGGCGCGGTGAGCCCGGCGATGCAGCGGCCAGGGCCGCCCGCCTGGTCGACGCCTCCCGGCGGCTGGTCGGCCCGGAGCGTGAGTCCGTGCCGCTGTACGCGGTCGCCCTCGTGCTCGGCGGGCGGCGCGAGACCGCCGTCGAGCTGCTGGAGGACGCCGCCCGGCGCGACCCCGCCGACCACCGGATCACCCACACGCTGGCCCTCGCGCTGCTCAATTCACCGAGTGAGCAAGGCTGTTCGGACAACAGCGCCGCCCAACACTGGGAGCGCTGCGTCGCCGCATGGGGCGCTCTCCTGCACGACGACGCCTTCTGGGCGCACCGGCGTGCCTCGGCCGAGGCCAGGTTCGGTGTGACCGTGGATGCGGCGCTCGTCGTGGGGCTCCGGGCCGATCTGCGGGAGCTCCTTGAACGGCGGATGCCGGAGGGCGACGACGGTGGCCGCGTGCCGCCGGGGGCGCTGCTCCAGCGGGAGGCGGACGCCGCGAGGATTCTGGCCGGGGCGGGAGGCTTCCCGGCGGGGCGCGGCGGACCTCCTCTGGCGGGCGGTCCGTTACGTATCGCGGGGCTTGGTCTGGTCGACGGCTTCGGCGCCTTCGCCGCCGCGACCACCGCCGGTTCCGATGCCGCCGTAGATGCCGATGCCGGTACCGGCGTCGGTACCGATGCCGGACCCCATGACGGCTCCGGCGTCGAAGGCAGGACCCACCTGACGTACGCGTTCTCCGAACTCGGCTTCGCCCAGCTCCTCCTGAAGCAGGACAAGCCTGCGGACGCGCTCGCCGCGCTCACCGAGTTGCGCTGCCGCCAGTGCCGCGAGCGGACGAACACGGCTCAGCGGAGGGACGGTTCACGGCCGCCCCAGGTGGCCGCCGCCATCTGCGAACCGGACTGCGGGCGTTTCGACGAGTTGAACCCCGCCTATGCCGGGCACCCCGACAAGCATCGGCGCCTCGCGCGGGACGCCCGCGGCCTCGCGCTGCGGGCCCGGCTCGATCTGGGACGCTCCCAACTCACCGCGGCACGCCCCGACTTCGGCGCTGCGGCTGCTTCCTGGCGGCGCGCCCTCGTGCACAGCAGGGAGTTGGAGCGCTACCGCGAGACCCAGGCCGCCGTCGTCGATCTGGCGCTCGGCGTGGCGCGGGCGGCACATCGCGCGGGGGATCCGTCGCGAGCCGTGGACACGCTCGAAGCGGTACGTGCCATCACCGGCGCCAATGAACGGGGACGCCTGGAGGGGCAGTTGGCGCGGCTGCTCGCCGACCGGGGAATCTCCGCGGTCAACCGCGACGGCACTCTGCTCGACGCGCCCGCGGAAGACCTGAGGCGCTCCGTCGCCTTCAACCCACATCTGCTGCGCGCGCAGGTCAGCCTCGGTGTCGTGCTGCGCGGGCTCGCCGCGCGGCGGTGGCGTTCGGGGAGCGTGTCCGGGGCCAGGGCGACCCTGCGGGAAGCGCTGGACCAACTCACCGCCGCGCTGGCCCACTTCCCCGACGATCCCGAGCTGACCGAGCAGCGCGACGCCGCCGTCGCCGACCTGGACCTTGTCACGGCAGAGCGGCAAGAGAGCGGGAGGTGACGGCAGTGTCGATGCTCGCCTACGAAGAACTCCGCATCCGTATACGCCCCATCGGCACCTCCCGCTATCTCGTCACCGCCAATGGCCCCGCGACCGCCACCGAAGTGATCGCGGTGAACGGCGAACCCGCCGCGTTCCGTGACCAGTGGGACCGGCTGATCTCGGCCGAGCTCGGCCTGGCTCCCATGGGCGAGCAGCACACGGTGGCACAGCTCCGGGGTCTTGGCCGTGCCGTCTTCCGGCTGCTCTTCGGGGAACGGACTCCTGGGGCTGGGGCTGGGGCTGGGTTTGATGTTGGGCTCGGGTCCGGGCCCGGGTCCGGCGAGGCGGAACGGGCCGGGTGCCGGGGCGAGCGGCGACACCCGGGAGGTGTCGGCGCCTGCGTCGGTCTGGCGCTCGAGCGGGCACAGCGGATGCGGCCCGCGCGCGGGCTGCGGATCAGGTTCGACGTGCCGGAGGAGCTGCGCGACCTCCCCTTGGAGACGCTGTGCGCACCGCCGGGGCAGCCGCAGCAGTCGCTCGCCCTCAACCACGGCTACTCGTTGGTGCGTTCGCTGCCCGGTGGCCCGCTGGGCCAGCGGCTCCCCGAACCCGCGGACGAGCCGAGCCTGATCAGGCTGCTCGTGGCCTGCGCGTCACCCGTCGGCGCCGGGCTGCCGCCGCTGCGTCCCGATGCCGAAGTGGCGGCGCTGCGGCAGGAGTTGCCCGAGGTCGCCGTGCAGACCACGGTGCTCGAACGTGCGACGCGCAAGAGCCTGGAGGCGGCCCTCGGCGCCCACTCCCCTCTGCCGACCGCCTTGCTGCTGATAGCGCACGGGACGTACGACCATGAACTCGGCAAGGGCGTGGTGGCGCTTGAGACCGAGGGCGGCGGTGTCGACCACGTACCCGCCGACCTGCTCAGCGGGATCCTCCTGAAGGCGCCGGGGCTGCGCCTCGTGACGCTCAACCTCTGCTCCGGAGCGGACAGTTCGCTCGCCGAGCCCTTCTCGGGGCTGGCCCAGGCGCTGATCGGCGGGGGCGTGCCCGCCGTGGTGGCGATGCGGGGGCGGGTGAGCGATCTGTCGGCGGGGCAATTCAGCCCGGAGCTGTTCAAGGGGCTCGCGGCGAACCGCAGCATCGACGAGGCCATGGGCGCCGCGCGTCGCCGCATCTCGCATCTGCCGGGGCACACGGCGGTGGAGTGGGCGACGCCCGCGCTGTTCCTGCACGAGTCCTGCCGGCAGGGCTGGCTGTTCAAGGCGCGGGAGGTGCGGGACGACGGTGGCGCCGTCGCCGATCCGCTGCGCGAGGGCGCGGACGCGCTGCGGGCCTTCCAGAGCCCGGTCGGGCATGTCGACTCGGCGGTCCTGATCGGTGCGGCGCGGTTCCAGCGCGATCTGGGGCAGTGGGCGCAGGTGCAGCGGACGCTGCGGGCCGAGACCCGCCAGTTCGAGGACGAGCAGCGGCGGCTCCGTGCGGAGGCGGCGTTCGAACTCGCCTGGGGGGAGCTGGAGAAGCTGTGCTCTCTGCTGGCGGCGGAGCGGGAGGCTGACGCCGTCGTCGAGCAGTTCGCGTCCCTCCGTGACGCGCTGCCCGGTCCGCCTCCGGCCTGCCTCTCGGCGGAGGTGGAGCGGTTCGGGCACCTCACGGGGCTCGCCGAGCGGGCGCGGGCCGCCGAGGGGGCCGGGGAGTGGGCCGAGGCGATCGCGCGGTACGAGGAGCTGCTCACCGCCGCTGGCCCGGCGGACCGCGCCCGGCTCGTCCCGCACGCGGCCGCGCATCTGCTCGCGGTGCTCGACGACCCCGGACGCGTCACGCCGCGCGACCGCCGTGACTTCTTCCGCGGGGCGGCCCGCCTCTACCGCACGTACGGACCGGCGGACCCGGCGTCCACCCCGGGCGAGAAGGCCCTCGCCACCGCTTCGTTCGCCGCCTACGAAGCGCAGCGCAAGAGCCGCTCCCGCAGGAAGGGCCTCACCCGGAGGCTCAAGGAGCAGAAGAAGAAGCTGCGCGCCCGCGCCATGCGCCTGGCCTACCGCGCCGACCTGCGCCGCCCGCTCGACCCCCACCTCGCGGTCTACGGCGCCTACTGGAACCGCGGGATCTCCTGCAACCCCGCCGCCATCCACGCCAAGGCCCGCGAACTCGCCCCGCACATCAGGGGCGTGTGGGTGGTCTCCTCCCGGCACAAGAGCCGCGTACCGGCCGGGGTCGAGTACGTCGTCGAGGGCTCGCGGCGCTACTGGCAGGCGATGGCCAGGGCGACGTACCTGATCAACAACTCCAGCTTCCCCGGCGGATTCACGAAACGCCCCGGCCAGGTCTATCTCCAGACCCACCACGGAACCCCGCTCAAGAAGATGGGCCTGGACCAGCGCCGCTACCCCGCGGGCACGCACGGCATCAGCTTCCAGAAGGTCCTGGACCACACCGACCAGTGGGACTTCAGCCTCTCCGCGAACCCGCACTCCACGGAGGTCTGGGAGCGGGTCTACCCCTCGACCTCGTACCAGGCCCTGGAGGCGGGCTATCCGCGCAACGACGTCTACTTCACGGCCGGAGACGGTGAAATCGCCCGTATCCGCGAGGAGTTGGGGGTCGCTGACGGCCGGACAGTCCTCCTCTACGCGCCCACCCACCGCGACTACCAGAAGGGCTTCTCGCCCCGCATCGACCTGGAGCGCTTCGTGCGCGCAATCGGCCCCTCGTACGTCGTGCTAGTGCGCGCCCACTACTTCTACGGCGCCGACGCGGGCCTGCGCGGTCACCCGCAGCTCGTCGACGTCACCGGGCACGCGCGCGTGGAGGACCTCTGCCTGGCCGCCGACGCGCTCGTCACGGACTACTCGTCGCTGATGTTCGACTACGCCTGCCTGGACCGCCCGATCGTGACGTACGCCCCCGACTGGCAGGCGTACCGCCTCGCCCGCGGCACCTACTTCGACCTGCTGTCCGGCCGCGCGGGCGAGACACCGGGAGCCGTGGCCACCACCGAGGACGAGCTCGCCGAGGTCTTCCTGAACGGGGAGTGGGACTCGGCCGAGGCGACGGCGCTGAGGAAGGCCTTCCGGGCGCGGTTCTGCCCGTACGACGACGGGGGCGCGGCCGATCGGGTCGTGCGGCGGCTGTTCCTCGAAGGTCAGGCGCCCCGCTCGTAGGGCGAGCGGACCGGGAAGTACGCCGCGAGGAACGAGCGGATGGCCAGTGCCATCTCCTCGTCGGCAAGATCGCTGTCGGGGGACTCGCCGATGCAGAAGGCCGTCTTGTTGCGGCCCTGGAGCAGCTGGCCGAGGCGGGCGTGGTCGGCGCGGCTTCCGATGTCCACGAAGTCGTATGCGATGCCCGACGGGACGGCGCGGCCGGTGAGGTACGCGTAGTGGTGGTGCAGGGACGACACCAGGGCGAGGTCGCTGTTCGAGCGGAAGCGGCTGCGCGCGGTGGCTGCGAGCTCCTCGGGGAACCGCTCGGTGAGCTCCGCGAGGACGCTGCGGTGCAGGGCGTAGGGCGCGTGGAAGAAGCTGTGCGTCGTCGTCCTGCCGAACTCCCGCCGGAGCAGATCCCGGTTGTTCTTCGCCGCGGCCAGATAGCCCTCGTCGTCCGGTGAGACGGGCAGCGCGGGCACGGACGCCGTCGACCAGAAGAAGCGGGCGGTGCCCGAGCTGAGGAAGAAGGTGTCCGGGGTGGTGGGGCGGCCCAGGAACATGTCGTCGTTGAGGTAGAGGAAGTGCTCCGACAGGCCCTCGATGCGGTGCAGTTGGCTCTCGATGGAGTGGGAGTTGAAGGTGGGGAGCGCCGCATCCGGGTCGGCGAAGAGGTCGCGGTGGTCGACGACCGTGACGTCCGGGTGGTCCTCGTTCAGCCAGGACGGGGTCTGGCCCGCCGTGACGAGGTAGATGTGCCGGATCCAGGGCGCGTACATCGCCAGGGAGCGCATCGAGTAGCGCAGCTCGTCGCGGTTGCGGAAGCGGACGGCGCCGTGGTCGGGCGACAACTCGTCGTCGGGGCCGCCGAGTGCCGCCTTGCGGCGGGTGTGCCACTCGGGGTCGGAGTCGTCGACCCAGGTGTAGACAGCGTCGATGGGGAAGTCGACGTCCCCGATGAGGAGTTGGGCGAAGACGTCGAGGGTCGGGTACGTGCGGTCGGCGACGCGGAGCGTCGCGGTGGGGGAGAGCGAGGGGAGCTCGGATCCGGCGAGGGTGGTCCCGAAGGGCGCGCGCCGGGCGTCGGTCCCTCCGGCCACGGCGTACGCGCCGTCTGTGCCGTCCGTGCCGTCTGTGTCGTCTGCGAATCGCGGCCAGAACGCCACCGTGCAGGACTGCCCGGCGCCGTGCCGCAGGGAGAGCGTCGTCGTGGTCACCGGCTTGAAGACCTTGACGCCCGCGACCTCACCGATGCCGTCGAGCCGCTCGGCGAGCACGACCCCGGGTGCGGCGTCCCGCGGATGGATCAGCTCGGCGTAGACGGGCTGCCCGTGCAGGGACTCGGCGAGCGCCTTGAGCGCGCCGTCGCGTTCGTCGTCGGCCACGGCGAGGGTGTGCGTGGTGTCGGACGTGCGGACCAGGACGTAGGGGATGTCCTTCGACTCCAGGGCGGTGGCGGTGAGTTCGAGGTTCCAGTCGGTCATGTCGGGCGCCAGGACGTCGTCGCGGCGCTCGGCGAGACGGCCCACCGAGCGGATGACGAGGCCGCTGGTGTCGGCGGCGGCGATCTCGTCCTCGCGGGCCCGCTCATCGGCGCCGGGCGCGGCGTCCAGGGTGTACGGCGTGGTGGGCCGGAAGCCGCTCCCGCCGGACGCGACGCCGAGCGCCACCCGGTCCGCGCGGCCGTCGAGCCGTTCGGGGGCGTCGCGCCGGGCCACGAGCCGCGAGTACAGCTCCTGCCAGCGGGCGGTGACGTCGGTGGAGGAGAAGCGGGCGTAGACGCCTTCGCGGGCGGCGTGGGCGTAGCCGCGCCTGGTCTCCGGGTCGCCCATCAACTCGCTCATAGCGGCGGCCAGTTCATGGATCTCGCCGGGCGGTACGAGCAGTCCGTCGACGCGGTGCCTGACGATCTCGGCGGGCCCGGTCAGGACGTCGTACGCGACGACGGGCACGCCCGCGGCGAGCGCTTCGAGCAGCACGAGCGGGAACGCCTCGTTGTGCCCGGCGGTCATCAGGGTGAGCCCCGCCTTGGCCCACTCGGCGGCCATGTCCTGGCAGGGGCCGAGGAGTTCGACGCGGTCCTGCAGGCCGAAGCCGTCGACCAGGCGGCGCAGGTGCTGCTCGCGGTGGCCGCCGCCGAAGACGCGCAGGGTCCAGTCCGGATAGGCGTCGGCGACTTCGGCGAAGGCCCGCACGGCGTGGTCGACGCGCTTCTCGCCGGTGAGCCGCGCGGCCATGACGATGACCTTGCTCTCGCCGTCGGCGCGGGGCCGGAAGCCGTCCGGCACGGCGTTCGGGATGACCGCGAGCTCGGGGGCGGTGGCGCCGAGGGACTCCGCGATCCAGTCGCGGGTGCGTTCGGTGAGGGTGACCAGGGCGTCCAGGCGCGGCGCGTGCAGGAGGAGGGGCTCGCCGGAGGGGCCACGGCGCTGGGTCGGGCGGTGCTCCTGGTGCACGGTGACGACCCTGGCCGGGACGAGACCGACGGCGGCGGCCATCAGGGCGGGGGTCGTGGTGACCAGGACGTCGGTGTCCAGGGTGGTCAGGGCGGCGGCCATCTCGATGTCGGAGAGCCGGTCGAAGGCGGACTCCCAGGAGGGCTTGATCAGTTCGCTGGGCAGCGCGGCGAGGGTGCGGCAGGCGGCCTCGTCCAGGCGTGAGGCGCGCACCGGGCGCTCGGGAGACGCGGTGCGGTCGACGAGATAGCGGACGGGGAGGCTGCGGGCCTCGGGGAAGAAGGGCTCGGGGCGGGTCCGGAAGACGGAGATGACCTCGACGTCGTGCCGGTCCGCGAGGTGCTGCGCCTGGGTGTAGGTGGCCAGCTCGGTGCCGCCCATCTCGTCGCCCCAGCCGAGGAGGTACGTGATCTTCATGAGGTCTCCTTCGAGATGTCCCAGCAAGTCAGCGCGAAGGCACCGGACTTGGTGAAGTGGGCGTGGGCCCGGACCAGGGCGCCGCTCGGCAGGGCGAAGACGCGGAAGGGGGTGGGGCAGGCAGCCGAGGGGTCGCGTACGTCGGAGAGCCAGCGGCCCAGGGGGAGCGGATCGGCATGGGTGTCGGCCTCCACCTGGAAGTCCCACACCCACTGGCCGGGGCTCGCTCCCGCCATCTCCGCGAGGGGCAGCCGGAAGCTGAAGTCGGCGCCCTCCCACACCGCCCCGACCGGCACGGTGACCCCGTCCCGCTGCCGCACGGCCTTCGCCCGCCACCGCCGCCGGGTCCCCGTCATGACGAGCCGCCCGTGCACGGTGATGCCGTCGCCGCCGGGCACGAACCGCAGCAGCTCGGCGCGCGGCCGGGACCGGGTCACCTGCAGCACCGCGCGCCCGCTGCGGCACCGCACGACGCGGATGAGCGTGCCGGTGCGGGGGTCGGGGGCATGCAGGAGGGTGGGCGTGGGCGGCGGTTCGGTGTCCCCGTCGACGACGATGCCGCGCCGGACGCTTCCGCGGGCGCCGGCGGTGACGACCGTGAGCCGCCAGACGCCCTCACTCAGGCGAGGGCTGCCGGGGACACCTTCTTCATGGCGTACGTCGCGCAGGGTGGCGGTCCCGGTGAGCAGCGGCCCGCCGTGCGCGTGGTGCTCCAGGGCGAGCGGGATCCGGAACCGGCGGTGGCCGCGCGAGACGATCAGATGGGCCCGGCCGGCCTGTTCATCGGGGAGGGCGGCGACGGCGATGTTGAGCGTACGGCTGTCCCGGACCGACAGGTGCACGGGCGCGATGAGCGCCTGGGCCCCGCCGCCGACCCGGCCCGCGGCGGCGCGTTCCGCGCGGAAGCGGGTGGTCCGTGCGGTGGCGAGGATCCGCCGGGCGGCGGGCGGCAGGGCCGGGGTCATGGCGTGAACCCAATGTGGTGCATTGGGCCACTTTGCCTGTTGTTCGTTTCTGCGCGGCCCGTTGTCCGCCCCGATGCGGGGTGTGGCCGCGTACAGGTCACCCGCCTGGCGGACGCCGGCGTGACCTGGGGCGGTTTGGGGGGTTAAGCCCCTTAATGATCATTTCTCTCGCGCAGTTCCAGCGCCGTAAGGAATCATCCGCACCATCGGCCGAAGACCCCTCTCCGGCACACCGGCCGGGCGTCATGGCCCGGTGCCGCCGCTGGTCCGACCCGGCGGCCGTGGCTCTGGCGACCCTCCTGATCGCCTGGCGTGCGAGCACGCTCGGCCAGTGGATCGTCGACGACGCCGCCATCACCTTCGCCTACGCCCGCAGCATCGACGAGGGCCTCGGCCCCGTGCAGCAGCCGGGCGCCGACCCCGTCGAGGGGTACTCCAACCCCAACTGGCTCGTCCTGCTCCTGATCGGCCGCAAACTCGGCCTCTTCGACCACGGCACGCTCCTCGGCGTCAGCGACCTGGTGCTCTACCCCAAGGCCCTCGCGCTGCTCTGCACGGCGGGCGTGCTCGCCTGCGTGGCCGTGGCGGCGCGGGCCGTGCTGCCGGGGCGGGCCTGGGCGGTGACGCTGCTGACCGGCGGCGTCCTCGCCGCGAACCTGTCGTACGTGGCGTGGTCCTTCTCGGGCCTCGAGAACCCGCTGTACGCCCTGACCGCCGCCGCGACGTCGACGATCAGGCTCGGGGCAGGGGCCGTACAGCTCGGT
>NZ_BAAAUG010000203.1:0-573 GCF_039533825.1 Streptomyces rectiviolaceus | reverse complement strand
TCGCGGAGACGCCCGTGGTGGCGGTGCCCGCGGCCGCGCTCGGGCTGCTGCTCGCGTTCCTGGTCGTGCCGCACGCGCGCGCGTGGCCTTCGGCGGTGGCGGCGGCGGGAGTATGCCTGCTTGCCTGCGCCGCACTCCCGGTCCGTGCGGCGTTCGCGCACCGCGGGCAGCGGGCGCTCGAGGGCCGCGACGATCTGGTGACGGCACGCCCTTCGCGGCGCCGCACGGTGGCCGAACTGGTGCTGCTCGTCCTGGCCGTGGGGGCGGTGACGACACTGCGGCGAGGCGGGCTCGGCGGCTCCGACCCCGGCGCGGGGGACGGCTCCGCGAGCCTGCTGGTCAGCGCCGCGCCCCTTCTCGTGGGCGTTATCGCCGCGCTCCTTCTCGTACGGCTCTATCCGCTCCCCTTGCGCCTCTTCGCGCGCCCGCTCGCCCGCCGCCGCGGAGCCGTCGGGTTCCTGTCGACGGCGAGCGCGGGCCGCGCCTCCGCCGCCCAGGCGCTGCCCCTGCTCGGCCTGCTGCTCGCCCTGACGACGGCGGCGTTCGGCGGCTCCGTGCTGAGCGGTGTCGCCG
>NZ_BAAAUG010000202.1:0-6672 GCF_039533825.1 Streptomyces rectiviolaceus | reverse complement strand
GGCCCCACGAGCCCCAGAGCGCCCCGCTCCTTGTGCGCGAGCAGCATCGCCCGCACCGCATCCTCGTAGGGAGCCGCCGCGTGCACCACCGGCAGCCCGGACGGCCGGGAACCGGGACTCACCCGGCACGGCGCGGCCCCGCACAGGGCGTCGCGGCACTCCGCGCAGAGCGCCGCGCGAGGCCTGCCACAACCTCCGCACTCGGTCGGCAGCACCAGATCGGTGAGGTCCTGCCACCACCCCGGCATGCCCACCACTGTGCCAAGGCGCGAGCGGCACTGCCACCCCTGTGGACAACCGCCTGTGGACAACTCCACGGCGCGGAAGAGGCGTTACCCGGGATAGACCGGCGCCGTCCCCTCCTTGACCACCGTCTGCCACTGCGCACCCGTCGGCAGCCGTACGATCCCGTCGTCCGAGTGCGCCACCAGCGGCTGCCGCTCGTCCTCGGACGCGGCGATCTCCTTCACGCCGGTGAGGCCGGGCAGCGGCGCGGCGGCGGGCACCGAGCCGTCGCACTGGACGTACCGCATCTGCTGCACACCGCCGGACTCGCGCCCGACCACCACGAGGCGGCTGCCGCCCGCCCACGACATGGCGGTGACCTCCTCCATCTGCGGTGCCGCCTGGCGCAGTCCGTCCACCGAGATGGCCGGCTGCTCGCCCTTGGCGCCCGTCCGTTCGACACGGCCGATCCGCAGGGACCTCTTGCCGTCCTTCTTCACCAGAAGCGCGATCCGTACGCCGTCGGCCGACACCCGCACCGCCTCGATCCGTCCGTCGAGGCCTGAGATCTTGACCGGCACCGGTTCTCCCGCGCCCTGAGCCAGCCAGAGCAGCCGCGGCCGCTTCGGGTCGCGGTCAGCCACCCAGAGGTCGCCACGGCCGTCCCAACTGGGCGTGGAGAGACCGTCCTTCTCCGACTTGGCCTTGCTGCGCACCTCCGGCTTGCCGAGCGGACCCTCGGAGACCAGCGACCCCATGTACAGCGAGCGCCCGTCGAGCGACACCCCGGCCGCCCGCTCCTCGTCCCGCGACACGGCGGCCGAACGCAACGGCTGCTCACCACTGCCCAACTGCCCCTGCACGGGCACCGGATCGGCCTTGGCCCGGGCGCTGGCCGGCATCCGCACAAGGCGCCGCTTGTCGTCGACGAGGTACTGGAAGTCGGGGTGGTCCGCGGTCCTGCGCGAGGCGACGGACTCGGCCCGGTCCTTGCTCAGGACACACAGCTGCGAGCCGTTGCGGCGCTGCAGCTCCACCTCCTCGACGCCGGACGACGTCAGGTCCTGGAGCGTGAACAGCAGTTGAGCGGCCATCTCGGTGCACCGCTCCTGGCCTATGGGATCGGCCTTCCCGTTCAGCGGCACCGTCAGCTTGCCCTGGTCGTCGGGCGCCAGCGTCCTGGTGTCCTCCTTGAGCCGCGTACCCGTCGGGAAGCGCGTGCCCACGACCTGCTTGAGCCAGGTGGTGGGGCCGTCGAGCAGCGCCTTGACGGTCTCCGTCACGGGGTCTATTCGCTGACGTATGTAGACGGGGTCGGCGACGAGTCCTTCCTGGCCGCCACCGGTCGCACCGGACGAACGCGTCGCGAAGTAGTACTTGTTGACGGACCAGTAGATGCGCTGGAAGTCGGACTGCCCGAGCACGACGCCCTGGGGCACCTGGTCGATCCGCCACTCCTTGCCACTCGGCCCGTCCTGCTGGGTGAGGTGGACCATCTGGCTGTACGGGGCGTTGTCGAGCTGGTACGCGTGCTCCTTGTCGACCGTCGCGACCGTGCGCCCGGTCAGCGGGAAGACACGGCCGGCCTCACCGCGGTTGCCGACACCGCCGTCCCCGACACTGCCCGAACCCGTGCTCGGCCCGTTCTCCAGCACCGTGGTCCGCAGATCCGGGTTCCAGCTCTTGGACGCTTCCTTGGTCAGGTACTTGCGCGCCATCGCGAATTCCGGGTCGTCGCTGGTCAGCGCCTCTAGGAAGCCCTGGACTATCTCCACGGGCGCCGCGTCCTCACCCGGCGGCATCGCGTAGACCCGGACCTGCGACTGCGAGTCAGGGCGCTGGGAGGCGTCGACCGCCTTCAGGTTGCCGCTGTCGGGCATCGAGGCGCAGCCCGCGAGCAGCACCCCGCAGGAGCCGAACAGCAGACCGGCCCGCAGTGGACGGACCCGCGGTGGACGCCGGTGCGCGCGGCGATCGTGGTCAGCGCCCACGAGAGGCCTCCCCTTCCCTGGCGGGATCCGTTTCCGTCTCGCTCGCGTGATCCGCTTCCGTCACGCTCGCGTGCCCCGCTTCCGTCGCCGGTTCACCGGCGCTCCGGGCCGCCTCGGACGCGGGGCCACCGGCCTCCTCGTTCCGCGGCGTGTCGTCGTCCAGCGGCCGCCGCGGCACGACACGCGCACCGCTTCCCGGCAACGCCGTCGGGTCCACCGTCGCGCCGGGCGGTACGAGGCGCGGCGCTGTCGGCGCCCTCGCCGGAACCGGCGGCGGCACCCGCTCCGCCCCCGACGGCTGCGCCGGCACCGTGGCGAGCTTGTTCGCGCCGCCGAGCGGGAGCCCCGCGTCGTTCAGACCACGGTGGCGCCGCGAATCATCGGGCTCCAGCGGTATCGGCGAGCCACGCAGCGCCTCGTCCGCCGTGCGCGGCAGCGTCAGACGGAACTGCGAACCGCCGCCAGGCTCGCCCCACGCCTGCAGCCAGCCGCCGTGCAACCGTGCGTCTTCAAGAGCGATGGAGAGCCCAAGGCCCGTACCACCGGTGGTACGCGCGCGTGCCGGGTCGGCCCGCCAGAAGCGGCTGAACACCCGGGTCGCCTCGCCGGGCTTGAGCCCCACTCCGTAGTCCCGCACCGCGACCGCGACCGCGCCGCCCGCCACCGCGAGCCGCACCACGACGTCCTGCCCCTCGCCGTGCTCCACGGCGTTGACCACGAGGTTGCGAAGGACACGCTCCACACGGCGCGCGTCTGCCTCGGCGACCACGGGCTGCTGGTCCCCGACGATCCGTATGTGCGTCCCCTTGCGCTCCGCAAGCGGCTCCGCGCCGCCCACGACCCGTCGTACGACCTCACGCAGGTCTATCGGCTCGGCCTCCAAGGCCGCCGCGCCCGCGTCGAACCGGCTGATCTCGAGCAGATCCGCGAGCAGCGTCTCGAACCGGTCCAGCTGATCGGCGAGCAGCTCGGCCGACCGCGCGGTCACCGGATCGAAGTCCACGCGCGCGTCGTGGATGACGTCGGCCGCCATCCGCACGGTCGTCAGCGGCGTACGCAGCTCATGCGACACGTCCGAGACGAACCGCCGCTGCATCCGCGAGAGCTCCTCCAGCTGCTGGATCTTCAGCTGGAGGTTCTGCGCCATCTTGTTGAAGGCCTCACCGAGCCGCGCGATGTCGTCCTCTCCGGTGACCTTCATACGTTCCTGAAGGCGCCCGGCGGACAGCCGCTCCGCGATGCCCGCGGCCATCCGCACCGGCGTCACGACCTGGCGCACCACCAGCCAGGCGATGGCACCGAGCAGCACCACGACGAACAGACCCGCGGTGGCGAGCGTCGTCCTGACGACGCCGAGCGACTCCTCCTCCTGCGTCAGCGGGAAGAGGTAGTACAGCTGGTAGGGCTTGCCGTTCAGGTCGTTCAGACGCTTGCCGATGACGAGGCCGGGCTGGGCTTCACGGCCGTCGTTGAAGACGATGCGCGTATTGCTCTGATATGCCCTGGAGCCCTTGTCGACGCTGTCGCGCAGCGACTCGGGCACGCTCTGGATCGGGTCCACGCCCCCGGAGGCACGCGGCCCGCGCACGCTGGCGTTGCCCGGCGTGGACGTCGGGCTCAGCGTCACCACGTTGAACGCGCTCTGGCCGCCGCTGGAGAGCTGCTCCACCAGGTCGGACATCCACACGGCGGTGGGCGGCGTGGCCCCGCCGTCGGGCGAGCCGCCGCTGTCCTGGCCTGAGCGCGGCCGGGCGGAGTTCGCCTCGTCCTGAGCGGCCCGGAATCCACCGTCGGCCTGGCTCTGCGAGGCCTTCACCTTGGCCTTGAGCAGGCCGTTGTTCACGGAACTCATGACGGCGAAGCCCAGCATCAGCACGACACCGAGCGACATGAGCAGCGTCGTCACGACGACCTTCAGCTGGATGTTGCGCCGCCACAGCCGCACGGCGGGCAGCAACGGACGCCGCACCCAGCGCACGAAGAGCCTCAGGACGGGGCTGCCCTGCACCCCGTCCTGCAACAGCAGACCGCCGTCGAGGAGCCGTGCGAACGTAGAGCCGCGCCGCCCCGGTCCTGAGCTCCGGGCCCCTCCGGTCAGCGCCCCTCCAGTCCGCCCCGAGCGGCCACCCGGTGCCCCGGGCGGTACGGGGGAACTGTCCCGGGACACGTCAGCTCGGTCCGGCCTTGTAACCGACACCACGGACGGTCACCACGATCTCCGGCCGCTCCGGGTCCCGCTCGACCTTCGAGCGCAGCCGCTGGACGTGCACATTCACCAGACGGGTGTCGGCCGCGTGGCGGTAGCCCCAGACCTGCTCGAGCAGCACCTCACGCGTGAACACCTGCCACGGCTTGCGGGCCAGCGCGACCAGCAAGTCGAACTCCAGCGGGGTCAGCGCGATCGACTGCCCCTCCCGCTTCACGGAGTGCCCCGCCACGTCGATGATCAGGTCACCGATGGTCAGCTGCTCCGGCGCGGGCTCCTCGGACCTCCGCAGCCGCGCCCTGATGCGGGCCACGAGCTCCTTCGGCTTGAAGGGCTTCACGATGTAGTCATCGGCGCCGGACTCGAGCCCGACCACCACGTCCACGGTGTCGCTCTTGGCCGTGAGCATGACGATCGGCACCCCGGACTCCGCCCTGATCAGGCGGCACACCTCGATGCCATCACGGCCCGGCAACATCAAATCCAGCAGTACAAGATCCGGCTTTGCCTCCCTGAAAGCGGCCAGCGCCTTGTCGCCATCAGCTACGAACGACGGCTCAAAACCTTCACCACGCAGCACAATCCCGAGCATCTCGGCCAGTGCGGTGTCGTCGTCGACGACAAGGACTCGTCCCTTCATGCCTGACATCATCCCATTAGCTCATCGTTACCTGGCGTGACCTGGCACACAGCTCGCCCAGGCCCCCTGCTGTCACGGGCGACACGACGCCCTCCTCGGTGACGATCGCCGTCACCAAGTCCGGCGGTGTCACATCGAACGCGGGGTTGTACGCCTGAGTCCCCAGAGGTGCCACCGCGATCCCGCCTCCCGTTTCCAGCCCGGCCATCGGCACATAGGGTGCCGTGACCTCCGTCACTTCATGACTCGCCCGCTGCTCCACCTCGATGGACGCTCCGTCCGGGGTGTCCGGGTCCACGGTCGTGACCGGAGCCACCACGATGAACGGAACGTGGTGGTAGCGGGCAAGGACAGCGAGCGGATAGCTCCCCACCTTGTTGGCCACCGAACCGTCGGCCGCGATGCGGTCGGCGCCGATCAGTACGGCATCCACCTCACCCGCCGCGAACAGCGACCCCGCCGCGTTGTCCGTAAGCAAGGTGTACGCCATTCCGGCCCGCGCCGCCTCATACGCGGTCAGCCTCGAACCCTGCAGCAAGGGGCGCGTCTCGTCCACCCAGAGCCTGCGCAGGTGCCCCTTCCGGTGTGCGGCAAGGGCCACAGCGAACGCCGTGCCCTCTCCGCCGGAGACCAGCGCCCCCGTGTTGCAGTGGGTGAGGATCCGGTGACCGCCGCCCGGCAGCATCTCGTCGAGCAGCGCCAGACCGTGCACCGCCATCCTCGCGCTTGCCTCGGCGTCCTCCCGGTGCAGCGCCCGCGCGGCAGCCAGCGCCGCGGCGCCCGCCCGCTCCTGATCGGCCCCGCCCGCGACCGCCGACCGGTAGGCCGTCAGGGCCCTGCGTACGCCATAGCCGAGGTTGACAGCGGTGGGGCGGGCCCCGGCAAGGGCGCCCGCCGCCTCGTCCACGTCGAAGCCGCGTACGGCGGCCAGCGCGACGCCGTACGCGCCGGCGATGCCGAGCAGCGGCGCCCCTCGGACGGCCAGCGTGCGGATCGCCTGCACCAGGGCGGGCGCGTCCGTGCACACCAGCTCGGTCTCCTCGCCGGGCAGCCTGGTCTGGTCGAGGAGGACTGGTACGGGGCCCTCCGGCGGCTCGGCCCAGCGGATCGCCGGGATCGCCGCGGTCTTCGCGTCCACTGGGTTCGCTGAGCTCATCGAGGTCTCGGTCGGCCGTTTGTCCTCGCCGGATTGCGCGTACTGATCAGCCATCCGCCCAGTCTGCCCCGTACCTCACGGACAATTGAAGGTGTGCAGCCCATACGCTGCCCGGTCACCGCAAGGGCGTGCCATGGCACGATGGCTGCCAACCGGCCGCCGCGACCGCGGACGGGCACCGTGAAGGAGCGACGATGAACGACACTCCGGGCTGGGCTTCGCCCGGATCTGCCCCCTCCGACGACGGACAGGACTCCGGCAAGCGCGAACCCGCCGAGCCCGCGGACCAGGGTCCGCCCTCGAAGTGGTCCAAGGAGCAGCCGCCGCCCGCCCAGTGGTCCGCCCCCAGCCCGCCGGCATCCGGCCAGACCCCGCCTCCGCCGCCCCCTCCGCCCGGCGGCGGCAGTGGTGGCTGGGGCGGCGGACGCCCCGGTGGCTCCGGCCCTGGTGGACC
>NZ_BAAAUG010000201.1:20899-42906 GCF_039533825.1 Streptomyces rectiviolaceus | reverse complement strand
GGCTGCCAGCAGCGCCACGGCACCGCCCCCGAAGCGCAGCAGCGCGGCCACGGTGTGTGGCACCTGTTCCACCACCGACTTGGAGCTGGAAAAGGCGCTGCCCCACAGCACCATAGTGATCATCAGCAGCAGATACGGACTGCTCGGTCCCGTCTTCGTTCGCATGCCCCGACGATGGCGGCCTGGCCCCCCACCCGTCTTGAACGCTGGTGCGCACGCCAGAATGAAGCCATGGGAGCGGGGCAGAGTTGGGCACGGTACTGGCGGGACGGAACGCGCCCGCTGGAGGCCATGCACGCACACTTCCTCGACCACGTGTACCCGCCGCACAGCCACGACACATACTCCTTCGGTATCACCGACGCCGGCGCTCAGCGCTTCCGCTGCCGCGGCGCGGCCCACACCAGCGGCGCCGGGATGGTGATGGCATTCAATCCGGACGAGGTGCACGACGGTCAGGCCGCAGCGGAGCTGGGCTACCAGTACCGCATCGTGCACATCGGGCCCGCTGTGGTGCGCCAGGTCCTCGCCGACGCCACCGACGGCCGCTCCGACTCCATGCCGCTCTTCGTGCAGCCCGTTCTGACCGATCCCGTGCTCGCCGACGCCCTCGCACGCCTGCACGCCGCTCTGGTCACCCGCCAGAATCCACTTCTACGGGACGAGCGCCTGACCGCGGCCGTCACCGCGATGTCACACCGCGGCGCGACCCGGGCACCCCACCTGCGAACGCCGGCCAGGGGTGCGCAGCGAGAGGTCGCCCGAAGGGCCCGTGCGCTGCTGCACGATGCCTACCTCGAACCGGTCCGGGCCGACTTCCTGGCCCGGACCGTCGGCTGCAGCCGATTCGCCCTCTACCGTGCCTTCCGCGCCGAGTTCGGCATGGCTCCGAGCGACTACCAGCGCCAGCTCCGTCTGCGCCGCGCCCGCCACCTGCTGACGACCGGCGCCACATCCGCCGACGCGGCTGCTGCCGCCGGCTTCGCCGACCAGGCCCACTTCAGCCGCTGGTTCCAGCGCACCTACGGCATCACACCGAGCACCTTCCAACGAGCCCGCTGAGCGCAACCTGAGCATCTCGTGATCGTTCACGTGGGTATGAGGAATGTGAAGCGTGTCGTCGTTGCCCTGACCGTTGCAACCGCAGCCCTCGCTGTGGCCGGCCCCGCTCATGCGGGCGATGGTCCCAGCGGTGACGGCGAGGGAGGTATCAACCTCCCTGACAGGCCGAACGAGATCGTCGACGGGGTGCGAACGGGCCTTGACGTGGCGGCAACGAGCTGGGAGGTGGCGGGCCGGTCGGCCCGCTGAGAGTCGAGTCCGAAGGGTGCCTTTGCGGGCGCTGGGCCCTGGTTGATCAGCGGCTCGTTTCCGATACCCCACATCAATCGCAGACCCCTTGGCCTGGAACGTTCTTGTAGGCCTCGGCCCGAGTTCGTAGCGTGCGGGCTGTTCGATTGATCCACGGGGGATGTAATGGGACGAAACGAACGACCGATCGATCCTGCTTCCGGGCCCGTCAGCCGGTTCGCGTACGAGTTGCGCAAGCTGCGGAAGGAAGCAGGAAGCCCGACCTACAGGGCCATGGCGGCGCAGGTCGACTATTCGGCGACCGCCCTGTCCCAGGCGGCGGCCGGCGAAAGGCTCCCGTCCCTGCCCGTGGTGCTGGCCTACGTCCGGCTGTGCGGCGGGGACCCGGAGACCTGGGAGGAGCGCTGGCACGACGCGGCCCAAGAGGCAGCGGCTCTGCCGGCCGGTGACGAAGAGGCCCGGGCCGATGCTCCGTATCGAGGGCTCGCGCGGTTCGAACCCGGTGATCAAGCTCTGTTCTTCGGCCGCGGGCCGCTGACCGAGGCGCTGCTCCGGATGGTGAGCGAGCACCGCTTCACGATGGTGATCGGCCCCTCGGGCAGCGGCAAGTCGTCGTTGCTGCGCGCCGGTCTTCTTCCGGCCCTGCGCGCCGGTGCCCCGCCACCGGCGCCCCTGTCAGCGATCCGGATCCTCACTCCCGGCCCCCATCCGATGAAGACTCATGGCGCGGCGCTTGAGGTCACGGGGAGGGACGACGGGGGGTGCGTCCTGGTCGTGGTCGACCAGTTCGAAGAGCTCTTCACGCTCTGTCAGGACCCGTCCGAGCGCGCCCGGTTCGTCGAGAAGCTGCTGACGGCCCTGGACCCCGGCAGCCGATTACGGCTCGTCGTCGGGGTGCGAGCAGACTTCTACGGTCGCTTCCTGACGTACGGGCCGCTGGCCGCCGCCGTACGGGATGCCAGTCTGCCGGTCGGCCCGATGACCCCCGCCGAGCTGCGCGACGCCATCGTGCAACCGGCCGCCGCCCAGGGCCTGATCGTGGAGCGCGCCCTGACCGCACGCCTCATCGAGGAGGTCGGACAGGAGCCGGGCGGGCTGCCGCTGCTCTCGCACGTACTCCTGGAAATCTGGCGTCGCCGCCGCGGCCGCACCCTCACGCTGGACAGTTACACGGCGGTGGGCGGCCTGCACGGCGCGATCGCGCAGACCGCGGAGGACGCCTACCGCTCGCTCACTCCTGAGCAGAGCGTCGAGGCCCGCCGCGTGTTGCTGCGCCTGATCACTCCGGGGCACGGTTCCCCTGACACGCGTCGGCCTGCGCCGCGCGATGAATTCGGCAGCGGTGACACGGCCACCGACACGGCCACCGACGCGGCTCTCGAAGCGCTGGCCCGCGCCCGGCTGATCACCCTGGACGACGACACGGTCGAGCTGGCTCACGAAGCTCTCATCGGAGCCTGGCCCCGGTTGCGCGGGTGGATCGAGGAGTGCCGCGAACAGCTCATCACCCACCACAAGTTGACCGAGGCCACCACCGCCTGGGAGGCGCTCGACCGCGACCCAGGGGCGCTCTACCGGGGCACGCGGCTGAGCGTGGCCGAGGAGCACTGCGGCACTACGGCCCCGGGTCTGCCGACGCCCGATCGCGCCGCACCCGGGGCGATGGTTCCCCCGCGCACCCAGGCGGATCTCACTCCCGGCGAGCGCGCGTTCCTGACCGCCAGCATCGAGGCCCGGGAGGAGGAGCGGCGTGGCCGGGCGCGTCGCGACCGCGCCGTGCGGGTTCTCGCCGTCGGCCTGGCCGCGCTGCTTGCCGTGGTCACCGGTATCTCTCTGTACGCCGTCGACGAGCGGCGCGACGCCGTGCGCGAGCACCGCCTAGCCCTGTCCCGGCAACTGGCCGCGCAGGCCTTGCGCCTGGCCCCGTCCCGGCCGGAAGCGGCCAAGCTCCTGAGTGTCGAGGCCTACCGCACCGCCGCCACCCCGCAGGCGCGGGGCGCGCTGTTGACCATGGCCGCCTACGGATACCACCTGGGCGAACTGACCGGACACGCCGACGCTGTCTCCGACGCCGTCTTCGCCCCCGACGGACGCACCCTCGCCTCGGTCTCCCGCGACCGCCGCGTCATGCTCTGGGACACGGAGCGCCGACGGCGCACCATGAACCTCGATGGTCACCGCACCTGGCTGCGGGCCGTGGCCATCAGTCCGGACGGCCGCACCCTGGCCAGTGGCGGCGACGATACGAACGTCGTGCTGTGGAACACCGCGACCGGGCGACGCATCGCGGTCTTGAAGGGTCACACGGGCATGGTCAGAACCATCGCGTTCAGCCCGGACGGCCGCTCCGTCGCATCGGCGGGCGCCGATGGCGTCGTGCTCGTCCGCACCCTCGACAGCCGCCGGAGCGCGTCGGCCCACCCCACGTCCCATGCGTGGAAGGGACATGACGGCGGCGTCGTCGAAGTGGAGTTCAGCCCGGACGGCCGTACCGTCGCATCGGCCGGAGATGACGGAACGGTCCGGCTCTGGCCGATGCGGGGCGGGGATCGACCGGCCGCCACGCTGCGCGCCCACACCGGGCCTGTGACAAGCCTCGCGTTCAGCCCCGGCGGCCGCACCCTGGCCAGCGCGGGCGAGGACAAGAACGTCGTGCTGTGGAACACCGCGACCGAGCGACGCACCGCGTCCCTCAAAGGGCACACGGGGCAGGTCAAGGCGCTCGCCTTCGCTCCGGACGGCCGCACCCTGGCGTCCGGCGGCCTTGACCGCACCATCCTGCTGTGGGACACGCGACGGGCGACCCGCACCGCCATCCTCACCGGCCACGGAACCAACGTCTACAGCCTGGCCTTCGCACCCCCCACGCGCACACGGCCCGACCGCACCGCCGCCGGGCCGGGCACACGCGGCGCGGCGCGTGCAGGGCAACTGCTCGCCTCCGCCGGGGAGAACGGGACGATCACTCTTTGGGATCCGTCCAAGGCCGCGCTGTCCGGGCACAGCGATCGCGTGAACAAAGCGATCTTCAGCCCCGACGGCCGCACGATGGCCACCGCGAGCGACGATGGCACGACCACGCTGTGGAACACCCGCAACGGCACCCGCGCCGGAACCTTGCGCGAGCGCTCCGGAGCCGTCAACTCCGTGGCCTTCAGCCCCGACGGCCGCACCCTGGCCACCGCGTCGGGCTCCCCCTTTCACCCGCCCCGTGCCAAGGCCAACGCCGTCACTCTGTGGCGCACTGCCGGACCCCGAAGCCCCCGACGGCTCGTCGGGCACACCGACCGGGTCCTCGACGTCGCGTTCAGCCCCGACGGCCGCACCCTGGCCACCGCGAGCGGCGATGGCACGGTGGTCCTGTGGGACTCCCGCCGCGGAACACGCATCGCCCTGCTGCGCCACGCCCCCGACCCGGGTCTACGCGACGGCCGTCCCACGGGGGGGCCGGCCAAGCAACCACCACCCCCAACCCCTCCCGGCGGCGACTTCGGACTGCGCCGCGGCGTCAACGCCGTGGCCTTCAGCCCGGACGGCCGCACTCTCGCATCGGCAGGACACGACGGAGTCGCCCTGCTGTGGGACGTTCCCTCACGCCGGCAGCGCGCCGCCCTCACGGGCCACACCGGATCCCTGCGCGCCCTCGCGTTCAGCCCGGACGGCCATACGGTGGTCACCGCCGGCCTCGACCACAAGGTCCTCCTTTGGGACGTGGCCCGCGGCACCCGCCAAGCCGCCCTCCCCGGAGAACACTCCGCCCTCGCCGCAGTGTTCAGCCCCGACGGCCGCACCCTGGCCACCGCCGACGCGGACACCGCCGTGACCCTGTGGGACACCGCGACGCGCCGCCAGCACGCCGTCCTGACCGCGCACAGCCGCCAAGTCCGCAGCCTCGCCTTCAGTCCCGACGGGCGCACCCTGGCCAGCGCCGGAGTCGACGGCACCACGGTGCGGTGGAGCACCGGTGCGGAACGTACCGCCCGGCAACTGTGCGATGCCGTAGCCCGAGACCTCACCTCGCAGGAATGGGACCGCCTCGTACCTGGAACCCCGTACCACCGCACCTGCACCGAACACCCTGACACCTCCTGAGCCCACCCAGAACGGAGACACCGGGAGCCGACCCCCCTCGCCGGCTCCCGGTCACCTCGGCCCGACTAGCAGCGGATGTCCAGGATGTTGATGTTCTGCACATCGCGGACCTTGTGCCAGCCTGGCCCGATCCATCCCCTCGCCCGCTTGACCTTGCACCCGGTGCCCACCCAGTACCCGTCGACGTCCTTCACGCCTACGCTGCGGCCGTTCTGCCCAGGCCTGAGGGTGCGCCAGGTCGACCGGTCATAGCGCTTGCCCCAGTCATTGGTGATCAACAGGCTGTACCGGTCATCGCGGTTGTGGACATTGCCGCAGAAGCCCAGCGTGCAGTCACCTTGAAGACGTACGTCTGTGGATGTGGATGTGGATGCGGGTGCGGGTGCCGCTGCTGCGGCGCTCCCCGTCGCAACCGGCGTGGACACCGCGATGGCAGCGCTTGCCGCCAGCACGACGATGAATGAGTGCTGTGATCGCAATGGATTCCTCCCTAGATCGGACTGACCCACGGGTGTGGTGTGGGGCTGTCGCGCGGCCCGCGTGGACCGCGCGACAGCCCGTGCGTCAGTACGCGATCAGGCCGCCCGTGCTGCGGTCGAACTTCAGGTAGAACTTCTTGCCGTTGGCGACGTCGGTCACGGCCGTGTCCCACACACCCTGCGAGAGCCAGCGCTTGGGGTAGCACTTGTGCGGCTGGCCCGCGCCCTGGTAGAAGCAGGCCTGCACATTCGCGCCGATCGTCGCCTTCACGTTGACGTCGGCGCAATTGGGGGTGGTGGTGGCCCAGTTCGGGTAGGCCGGCCACACCTTGTTCGTCGTGCTGAAGCTCTTTGCGCTGCCGTAGCAGGACATCGGGGAGACGTCCGCCGAAGCCGCGGTGGCGCCGCCGACGAGCAGTCCTGCGGCCAGGGTGCCCGTGGCAAGGGCCGTGGTGATCTTCCTGCGAGTGCGCATGGTTCTCCTTCGCCCTGTGAGTGTCCGGGGATCCCGCCGCGGACGCGAGGTGCGAATCCCGTGGGACATCGCACCCGCCGATGGCGGCGGACCCGGCCTTGCACCACGGATTTCAGTGGGCGGGCGATTGATTAGCACCCCGTCTTCGTGCTGCTAATCAATGGCAGGCGTGTGTTGAGTTCCGCGAATCCTGGCGGCTCGGCGCCGGTGAAGAGCTGGACTCCGAAGGGCATGCCCGGTCGGCGCGCCTCGCCCGGGCGCTTGTGCGGTCCCGTCGGTGCCTTCAGGATGCAGGCATGCCTGAGCCAACGTCAGCATCCGCAGCCGCCGCGTCGGGTTCCTCGTCACCTTCCGTTCTCGCCGCCCTGGTGGCCGGGTTGCGTGGTGGCGCGATCGAAGTCGTCGACCTCACCGCGCCGTTGTCGTCCACCACGCCGGTGCTTGAACTGCCGCCGGAGTTCGGGCAGACCAAGGTGTTCGAACTGGAGGAGATCAGCCGGTACGACGACCGGGGGCCCGCCTGGTACTGGAACAACTTCCGCACCGGCGAGCACACCGGCACCCACTTCGACGCACCCAACCACTGGGTCACCGGCAAGGACCTCGCCGACGTCGCCTCGGTGCCCGCCCACCAGCTGGTGGCTCCCGCGGTGGTGCTCGACTTCACCGACGAGGTCGCCAAGGACCCCGACTTCCTCATCGAGGTGGAGCACATACAGGCGTGGCAGAACCGGTACGGTGCGCTGCCCGACGGCGGCTGGCTCCTGGTGCGGACCGGGTGGAGCAGCAGGTCGTACGCGCAGGAGCCGTTCCTCAACGCCGACGAGAACGGGCCGCACACGCCGGGCCTGTCCGCCGCGTGCGCCCGCTGGGTGGCCGAGCAGTCGCCGGTGGTCGGGCTCGGCGTGGAGACGGTGGGCACCGACGCGGGCCGTGCGCACGCTTTCGAGCCGGCGTTTCCCTGCCACTCGTACCTCATGGGCAGCGGCAAGTACGGCCTCACGCAGCTGCAGAACCTGGCGGAGCTGCCGCCGACCGGGGCCGTCGTCATCGCGGCGCCGCTGCCCATCGTCTCCGGCTCCGGGGCGCCGGCGCGGGTCCTCGCCCTCGTCGAACGGGCGGGGCGGCCGTCGTGAAGGTCGCCGAAGCGGTCGGGCGGGCCCTGGTCGCGGCCGGGGCCGGCCAGGTCTTCGGTGTGGTGGGCTCCGGCAACTTCCACGTCACCAACGCGATGGTGGCGGCGGGCGCGAGGTTCGTCGCGGCGCGCCACGAGGGCGGCGCCGCCACCATGGCCGACGCGTACGCCCGCGTGCGGGGCGCCGTCGCGGTGGTCAGCGTGCACCAGGGGTGCGGGTTCACCAACGCCCTCACCGGGATCGGCGAAGCGGCCAAGAGCCGCACGCCGCTCGTCGTGCTCGCGGCGGAGGCATCGAATCCGCGCTCCAACTTCCATGTCGATCAAGGGACGTTGGCGGAGGCGGTCGGCGCACGGAGTGCCCGTGTGACGTCGGCGGCCGACGCCGTCGCGCAGTCGTACGCCGCCGTGCGCCGCGCCGTCCAAGAGCGGTGCACGGTCGTGCTCAACCTTCCGCTCGACGTACAGGCACTGGACGTTCCGGACCCGGACCGCGCCCTGGCCGCCGTCGTACCGCCGCCCCCGCGCCCCGCCGTCACACCCGCCGACGGGGACATCGCGGCCCTCGCCGAGATCCTCGCGCACGCCGAGCGCCCGGTCCTCGTCGCCGGACGCGGCGCGCGCGGCCCCGGCTGTCGCCAGGCGCTTGAGGCGCTCGCAGGGAGTTGCGGTGCGCTCCTGGCGACGTCGGCGGTGGCCCGCGGTCTGTTCCAGGGCGACCCGTGGTCGCTCGATGTGGCGGGCGGGTTCTCGTCGCCGCTCGCCGCCGAGTTGATCCAGGGTGCCGACGTGATCGTGGCCTTCGGCTGTTCGCTCACCATGTGGACGACGCGGCATGGGCGGCTCATCGGCCCGGACACGACCCTGGTCCAGGTCGACGACGACCCCACGGCGCTCGGCACGCACCGCCCCGTCCATCTCGGCGTCACCGGCGACGTGCTCCTGACGGCGGAGGAGACGCGCAGCGCGCTGGGGGACAACGGCGGCCTGGGCTACCGCACCCCCGCCACGGCCGACGCGCTCGCCGCGCGTCTGAGCTGGCGCGACGTACCGTACGAGGACACCGGCACCCGGGACCGCATCGACCCGCGCACGCTCAGCATCGCCCTCGACGGCATCCTTCCCGCCCAGCGCGTGATCGGCGTCGACTCGGGCAACTTCATGGGCTACCCGACGATGTACCTGTCCGTCCCCGACGAACAGGGCCTGTGCTTCACCCAGGCCTTCCAGTCCATCGGCCTCGGCCTCGCCACCACGATCGGCGCGGCCCTGGCCCGCCCGGACCGCCTCGCGGTGGCCGCGCTCGGCGACGGCGGGGCCCTGATGAGCGCCGTCGAACTCGATACGGTGCGCAGGCTCGGACTGCCCATGGTGATCGTCGTCTACAACGACGAAGCGTACGGAGCGGAGGTCCACCACTTCGGCCCGCACGGATTCCCGCTCGGCACGGTCGAGTTCCCGCCCACCGACATCGCCGCCGTGGCCCGTGGCTACGGCTTCGAGGCGGTGACCGTGCGTACGCCCGCCGACCTGAAGGCCGTACAGGACTGGGTCGCGGGCCCGCGGGCGGCGCCGCTGCTCGTCGATGCCAAGGTGGTGCGGGAGCACGGGGCTTGGTGGCTCGAGGAGGCGTTCCGCGGACACTGAGTGCGTGGTCGTCCGATGCGGGACTTGGCTCTTAGAAGTCTCTTAAGCGCTCCTCTGATACTCGCGATCATGGACCAATCCAAGAACGCCCCACAGAGGGAGCAGAGGGAACAGAGGGAGCAGTGGCGCAATCGCTGGCTCGGGACAGCCGTCGCGCTCGTCGTCACCGGAACCACCGCATCGGCGGGCTACGCCGCCGTGGTGGGCCCCGATGCCAAGTCCTCGCAGGCCAGGGTTCCCAGGGTGCACGGCGGTTCCGTGGACTTCGAGGTGGCCGGCGGCACCGCCACGGTCGACACCTCCGCGCTGCGGGTGACGGGGCGCACCGAAGGCGGGGAGGTTGTTCCCGTTTCCGATGCCGCGGCTGACGACTTGGGCAGGCCCAGCCGGGTGGAGGTGGACGGGTCTCGTGCCCGGTGGTCGTATGCCGCCAAGGGCCTGAAGGTCACCGCGGCCAGTGAAGCGGGCCGACTGCGGATGACGGTTCAGGCTGAGAAGGACGGCGCACTCGCATGGCCCGTCACCGGCAAGGGGAAGGACTCCGATGCCGCGGACGCCTCGCTGCAGGTGCCCCGGGGTGAGGGGCTGTCCGTGCCGACCACGGACCGGTTCTGGAACTCGAAGGCAGCGGGTCTGGCCGGCACCGAGGCGGAATTGGACACCGGCTCCCTGACCCTGCCGCTGTGGGGATACAGCACGGGCGGACATGGCGTCAGCTACCTCGTGCCGGAGAGCATCGGCAGTTCACTGGCCTTCGCCTCGAAGGGCGGCCGATTGAGCGCGACGGCGAAGCATGAGTTCTCCCGGCGGGAGAAGACCCTCGGCTACACCGTCACCTTCGCCCTCACCTCTGGTTCGCCCGTCGCGCCGGGCAGCGACTACCACCGATGGCTGCGTCAGCACGGCCAGTCGCGCACCCTCAAGCAGAAGATCGCGGAGAACCCCGAGATCAAGAAGCTGCTCGGGGCCGAGCACGCGTACCTGTGGGGCGGCGCCCGCGAGGCAGAGGCCGTCGAGAAGCTGCGCGAACAGGGGAACACCCGGCTATGGCTCGGCTATGACGCCGACGGCAGCCCCATGAGCAAGGAAGCGGTGGCGACCGCCGAGCGGGAGGGCTATCTCGTCGGTCCGTACGACACCTACGCCAACGGCCAGGACCCGGAGGTCGCCGACACACCTGTGTCGAAGTGGCCGGGCAAGGTCTACCCCGACTTCTGCGTGCGCGACTGGAAGGGTGAGATCAAGAAGGGGTTCGGAGACCGCGGCTGCTATCTCAGCTCTCAGGCGTTCGCCAAGTCCGAACCCACTCGGTCCTATCTCGCCCGGCACGCCAAGGAGATGACCAAGAACGGCGTCAACAGCGTCTTCCTCGACGTCGATGCGGCGGGAGAGCTCTTCGCGGACTTTTCCGAGAACCACCCGATGACCAAGAAGCAGGACCGGGCCAACCGCATGGAACGCATGCGCACGCTTGCGGACAAGGAAGGCTTCGTCCTGGGGTCGGAATCCGCCGTCTCCTGGTCGGCGCCGGTGCTCGCGTTCTCCCACGGGTCTCAGACGCCGGTGAACGACAACCTGTGGCCGTACCAGAAGGACAAGGCGTGGGGTGCCTACTATCCGGACGATGCTCCCGGGTTCTTCTTCAAGCCCACCACGCTTCCGGACGCGCTGGCGAAGTCGATGTACGACCCCGCCTACCGTGTGCCGCTGTACCAGACCGCACTGCACGACTCCCTCATCAGCACGGACCGCTGGGAAATGCCCTACGGCAAATTCCCCGCGCAGAAGAGGGACCGTGCGCTGATGTCCGTGCTCTACAACACGCCGCTCAACTTCGTTCTCGGCGACGAGAACCTGGAGGCCGCGGGCACGGAGATGGCCAGGCTGCAGCAGTACTTCGCCCCGCTGCACAAGGCGGCGGGCACGGAACGGATGACCGACTTCCGGCGGCAGACCAAGGACCACACGGTCCAGCGTTCGGTCTTTGGCGACGGCGTCCTGACCGTGACGGCCAACTTCGGCGCGAAGCCGCACCATGGCCTGCCGGCCGGCTGCGTGGACGCCAAGCTGAAGACGGATCCCGAGCCGCGTCGCCTCTGCCCGGCGGACGGCTGACGCCGCTCGCTCAGTAGATGACCGGACATCGGCGTAGGGGTCCCCCGAGCGCCTGGCCGGGGCAGGCCGGGCGTGGGGGAGGCCCCCGCGCCCGGCGGCCGGAGAGTCGGAGCAGCGGATGCGGCGCGCTACGGCTTGGTGAGCGCGTCCCCTGCCTTCCCCGCGCCTCCCGCGTCTGCCGAGTCTCCCGTGCCTCCCGCGTCCGAGCGCAGCCGGTCGCGGATCAGTGAGATCGCCACGACCAGTGCCGCCACCAGCATGGACAGGACCACCTGCTCGCGTCCGGCGTCATCGGTGAGCATGTAGACCAGGACGAACGAGATCATCGCGATGGTCACCCAGGTCAGGTACGGGAAGAGCCACATCCGTACGACGAGCTTCTCCGGCGACTCGCGCAGCAGGATGGGGCGCATCTTCAGCTGGGTGAAGCAGATGACGAGCCAGACGAACAGCGCGACCGCACCGGAGGAGTTGAGCAGGAACAGGAACACCGTGTCGGGCCACTGGTAGTTGAAGAAGACCGCGACGAAGCCGAAGACGACCGAGCCGAGAATCGCGGCCTGCGGCACGCCCCGGCTGTTCGTGCGGGCGAACGCCTTGGGCGCGTCGCCGCGCTCGCCGAGCGAGAAGGCCATGCGTGAGGCGGTGTACAGGCCGGAGTTCAGACAGGACAGCACGGCGGTGAGCACGATCACGTTCATGATCTGGCCTGCGTGCGGGATCCCGATCGCGTCGAGCGCGGCCACGTACGAGCCCTTCTCCGCGATCGCGGGGTCGTCCCAGTTGAGCACGGACACCACGATCAGGATCGAACCGAGGTAGAAGATGCCGATCCGCCAGATCACGCTGTTGGTGGCCTTGGTGACGGCACGCCGCGGGTCCTCGGACTCGCCGGCGGCGAGGGTGACGATCTCGCTGCCCATGAAGGAGAAGACGACCATCAGGATGCCGGTGAGGATCGCTCCTGGGCCGTTGGGCAGGAAGCCGCCGTGGCCGGTGAGATGGGCGAGGCCCACGGCTTCGTGGCCGGAGCCGGGCAGTACGCCGAAGACCGCGAGCCCGCCGATCACGATGAAGGCGGCGATGGCGACGACCTTGATCCCGGCGAACCAGAACTCGAACTCGCCGTAGGAGGCGACCGAGGCCAGGTTGGTCGCCGTGAGGACCACCATGACGATGAGGGCCCAGCCCCACTGCGGGACCGCGGGCACCCATCCCTCGAGTATCTTCGCGCCTGCCGTGGCCTCGACGGCAAGGACCACGACCCAGAAGAACCAGTACAGCCAGCCGATGGAGAAGCCGGCCCAGCGGCCGAGTGCCTGGTCGGCGTAGGCGGAGAACGAGCCGGACGAGGGGCGGGCCGCGGCCATCTCGCCGAGCATCCGCATGACGAAGACGACCATCGTGCCGACCAGGGCGTACGACAGCAGGATGCCGGGGCCCGCGGCCGCGATGCCGGAGCCGGAGCCGACGAACAGGCCGGCGCCGATGACACCGCCGATCGCGATCATCGACAGGTGGCGGTTCTTCAGCCCGGCGCGGAGGCCGTCCGCGGAAGGCGGCTGCCCTGTGTCACGGGGTGGCGATGCCACGTCGGTGTTCGTGGGGTGCGCGCTCATGTTCGGTCCTTCTGGGGGGACGGAATGGGGCCAAGGCCGGTCTGGTGGTGGGGGTCTTTCCCATGCCGAGCGCGGGTGGGACGACGGTGGGTGCGATCACCAGCAAGGCCGATCCCCGGTGGCAGGCCGTGGGTCACCCGGCGTGCGGAATCGGGGTACGCAGAAGAGGTACGCAGAAGATAGGAGCGAGGGCGGCCGGGCCACCATGGACACATGTCACGAGCGGCGGAGCTCTGTTCAGACAAATGCTCAAACGCGGTCGAGGGCGGCGAGCGGGGCGTCGTGTTCCTGCGGGTGGTCGCAGCGGTCCGCGAGCGGCCATGCGACGAAGGCGCCGTCCGCCCGCTGCACCAGTAGCCGCTTGCCGTGTGTCACGACGCCCCGCGGCCGCAGCCCGCTCAGGCTCGCGGTCGTGTACGCGGCGGTCAGACTGTTGAGGTCGTGGACGTGGCCGATCCGGAACAGGGAGCGGGTCTCGGCGATGGCCTCGTGCTCGCCCGCGCGCATGACCACCCGCAATTCGGGCGCGACGGCCAGCGCCGCCACCGACACCGCGATGTTGTCGAGGTCGTCGGAGGCCACGGCGGCGAGTGCCTGCGCCTGCCCGAGGCCGAGCGTGCTCAGCACGAAGCGGTCACTCGCGTCGGCGACGACCACGGGCACCCCTAGAGCCCTGGCCAGGCGCAGGTTCGGCGCTGCCGGGTCCCGCTCGACCGCGATCACGCCGATGCCCAGGGCCTGCAGCTGGGTGCACAGGCGCAGGCCGACCTGCCCGAGCCCGACGACGATGACGTGGCCGGACCGGGGCAGCGCACGGGAGCCCACGATGCCGACCGCGCGCGGTCCCAGCAGGCGTTCGACCATGCCGGCCGTGAAGACGGCGGTGAAGACGATGGTGACGAGCATGGCGACGGCGGAGAAGAGCAGATAGGTGCCCGAGCCGTGGGCGGCGGCCGGGCCGACGGCGGATACCGTCCGTGCCGCCTCGAACAGTGCCTCGACGGGGGAGCGGTGGTGGAAGGCCACGGCCCAGGCCCAGTCGGCGAGCAGCACCATGAGCAGCCCGGCCAGGCCCGTCAGCATGATCCGCGAGCTGCCGTCGTGCGGTCGCAACTGCCCCTGGATCCTGCCGAGACGGGCCCGGTATCGCAGCGAGCGCGGCGGCCGCCACGTCTCCAGGAGGACCGCGTCGTCCTGCCAGCGGGCGCCGATGTGCTCCGTGGGTGTCCGGGTGAGGCTCAGCAGATCGGGCTGGAGGCAGGCCGCGAGGAGCACGGGCGCGGCGACGTCGGCCGGGGAGGTGACCTGGCAGTTCGGCAGCACGCGCAGGAGCTGCTCGCTGACGGTACGGTCGAAGACCGTCACGACCAGCTTGACGTGGGGGCGGATGTGCTCCACGGCCAGCGCGTAGCGCAAGGACTCGACGTCGTCGTCGAGGAGGACCGCGACGCCTGCGACCTCCCGCCGCAGCGCCCGGCGCAGATCCTCGTCCGTGGGACGGTCGAGGTGGCGCACAAGGTGTCCGGCCGTCTGCAGCTGCCCGCAGACCCTGCGTGCCATGTCGCTGCCGATCACCACGAAGTACCGCTGCGGCGCTGTGTTCTCGGGCATCGCGTACGTGCTCCCTCGCCTCTCGGGTGGTGAGAACGCTAAGGGCGCGGACCGCCTGTGTACTCGAGCAGGTGTCTGACATCGAGCGCCGTCAGTCGTACGACTGCACAAGGGGCGACCCGGCGGCACACGACCCGGTGGGAGTGAGGCGGGGGGATCAGCGTTCGGGCTCGAGCAGGGTGTCCGCGACGGCGCCGTTCAGGACCTGGCGTGCCACGTCGGTGAGCTTGAGCCGTCGGTTGCGGGCATACGTCCGCATGCGGATGAACGCCTGGTCGGCGCTGCAGCCACGGGAGTTGGAGAGGAACCCCTTGGCCTGCTCGATGAGGATCCGGGACTCCAGGGAGCCCTGGAGCTGCGCGATCTGTGTCTTCTGTCCTTGCAGCACCTGCTGTTGAATCACGCAGATGGCGGCGGTGTCCGCCAGCGCCTGGGCCAGTCGCAGCTGGGCGTCGTCCAGCGGTCGCGGCCGGTCATGGAGGAGGCTCAGGGCACCGACCACCGTGTCCTGGCACCGCAGCGGGACCGTCGCGACCGAGGTGAAGCCAAGCAGCAGGGCGCGCGGCGTGAACCGGGGCCACCGTTCACAGGCGGCATCGACGTCCAGCCGGAGCTCGGATATGCGCGCCGGGGCGCCGCAGCAGTCCCGGCACGGGCCCTCGTCCAGTTCGAGGCCGAACAGCTCCAGGGCGCGGGTGTACTCGTCGGAGGCCGCGACCTCCACGACCTGGCCGTGCGGAACGTCCAGCAGGATGCCGGCCGCCGATACGTCCAGCAGGTCCACACAGTGCTCCGTCAGCGTGTGCAGGACATCGGGCACGCTCACATCACACACCAGTGGGGCAGCGAGGTCCACGGACGCGTGCGCGGACGCCGGGCGCTCCTGGCGCCGCCTCTCGGACATGGCGGTCATGCCGCCTCTCCCTTCCGTGGCACACCGTCCACAGCATCCGGTGACCGTACGCCGGGAGTTCGTCGTGTGGAAGTCGGTGTGAGGGACCGGCCGCAGAGGGCCGGGGGACGTGTCCCGCCGGCGACGGAACCGCGGCTCCCCTCGTCGACGGTCGCCCTGAACCAGCAACAGAACTGAGTTCACGCTCAGTTGAGGAATTCACGGAATCCTCTCCACGCTACCGCGATCGGTCGGCACATGTCAGACCGTGGGTGCCGTCAAGGGCGGCACGATCCTCGTCACCGCGGCGTACCGGTGGGGGGAAACCGACCGGCGATCTCGGGAGGGAGATCCGCGAGGCCAAGGAGCGCCGCCACGGCCCGCGCGGTCAAGTCGTGCCATGCGGCGGCTCGTCCCAGCATGGCGTGGCCACTGCCGTGCATCGGCACATGGGCCGCCTCGGCGCCCGCGGCGGCGGCCCGCGCCGCGAAGTCCAGGGACGATCTCGGATCGGTCGTACGGTCCTTGTCGCCGTGCAGCAGCACCACGCGCCGGCCGCGCAGGTGCGCCACCGGCTCTCCGGCGGGGCACCAGGGTGCGAGCCCGATCACGCCTCGCACCAGCGGGTCCCCGGCGGCCCGCAGCGCGGCGCGGGCCCCCATGGAGTGCCCCACCAGGATGGTGGGCACCTCACCTGCGAGCAGTTCCAGCTCACGCAGGGCACGGCGGGCGTCCTGCGCCGCGTCCTCCCGCTCTCCGTTCCAGCCCCGGAAGCGATAGCGCACCCGGCCGATCAGCACCCCGCCTTCCGACGTGGACCGACGGATCGCTCCCTCGAAGAGACGCAGCCGTGCGCCCGGCGGATCCCACGGCGGGGGCGCGGCGGTCCCGTGCTCGCGGCCGCCGTGCAGCAGGAGCACGGCGGCACGTGGCTTCTCGACCGGGCCTCTCGGCTCCAGCGCCGAGCGGTTGCCGTCGCGGAAGGGCACAGGGACTCCTCGACTTGTCTTCCGTTGCCCGCTCTTCCCTTGCCCGCCCAGTGCACAGGGCGCGAGCCGACCTCGTCCAGCCTCTCACCGTCCGCCGGGCGCGCCCGCACTGCCTCGGGCGCCGAGAGCGGAGGAGGAGGCGGCGGCAGCGTCCGGGCGGAGGAGGCTCGGCCTCGACGTTCCGCCGGGATCACCGACATCCGCCGCCGCCCCCGTGCGTCCGGGATCCCTCACAAACCCTTCGGACGCCAGTGATTCGTCGGCGAGCGCGTGTCGGATTGGTTCCTCGGCGCCATCTGCCGCCCCGCGTCCCCGGGTGCTGATCCACGGCTCCTGGATCCCGGAGGACGCCCACCATTCACCGGAACGACGGGCAGACTCCGCGGAAAATGCAAGAGCGCCGACCGCGCGCCCCTGAACGCGCCCTGAAATGCGCCCCCTCATGGTCACAGAACGCGCTTGCTGTGCAGGTCAGAACGCGCTTTCCAAGAGAACGTGCCGCGACGCGGATCTCGCTCACTTGGCTGATTCGACGCGGTTCGGCGCGCCGACGATTTGGGTGCCCCCCGAACGGGCCGAGGATTGGCGCGTGTACCCAGCACCTACCGAGGTCCGGGGATCAGCGACCCCTCTGAGCGGCCACGGCGTGCTGGAACGCCCGGCTCCGCGCGGTCATCTCCCGCCCCGCGTCCCTCATTTCGCACCTCTAAGGGGTCGCCATCCTTTTTCCGCCAGGTTTCACAGAATCAGCACAGACCCCACAGGTGGGCCGCACTATGTGACGCGTCAGAGCGACACGGATACACACTGCGATGTGTGACGGTGTCGTTGGGGGGCGGGCCGTGGGGTGGAGACATCCCCTGTGCCCGACCGCGGAGGGGACCACACACCGCATGAATCACACCGCGCGAGCGGCGGCTCTCGGCGCCGCCGCTCTGCTTCTCGCGCTCTCGCTGCCCGGCAACCCGGCCTCGGCGGCCGCGCTGCCACGCATCGATCTACGCGTCCTGGTGGTGACCGACGGAGGCCCCGCCACCGCCGCGATCACCGCCGAACTCGACGGCCAGGGAACGCCGTACACCACCGTCGACCTGCGGCAGGGCGGCCGTCCTGTGATCGACGCCGCGTTCCTCGCCGACAGCGTGGACGGCAGGCCGCGCGCCAAGTTCCAGGCCGTCGTGCTGCCCAACGACAATCCGTTCGGGGCAGGTTCGGCCGAGATGGCCGCCCTCGCCTCCTACGAGCAGACCTACGCCGTCCCGCAGGTGGACGCCTACACCTACGCGAGGCCCGAAGCGGGCCTGCAGACACCGGAGTTCAGCGGCTCGCTCGACGGGGTGCGGGCCCAGGTGACCGCATCGGGCAAGAGCGGCCCCTTCGGCTATCTCGCGGGCCAAGTGCCCTTCGAGGACAACGCGCCCGCCACGAGCGAGAGTTACGGCTTCCTGTCGAAGCCCGCGCCGGGCGCCGACTTCACGAGCTACGTGGACGCGCCGATCCCCGGTGCGTCCGGCCGTGGCTCGCTCGTGGGCGAGTACCGCCACGACGGGCGGCGCGAGCTGGTGGTGACCTTCGTCTACAACCAGCATCAGCAGCAGTTCAGGCTGCTCGCCCGCGGCATCGTCGACTGGATGACCCAGGGCGTCCAACTCGGCTCGTCCCGCAACTACTTCGCCGTGCACATCGACGACGTCTTCGGGGCCGACGACCGCTGGGACAGCGAGCTCAACTGCACTCCCGGCGACGTGGACTGCCCGCCGGGGCAGGGCACGCCCGACCCGATCCGTATGACGTCGGACGACGCGGCCTACGCGGCCCAGTGGTCCAAGGGCCGCAAGTTCCCGCTCGACATGGCCTTCAACGGCGGCGGCAGCGAGCTCTTCCGCGAGGAGAACGGCGGCGCGGACCCCCTGGCGGACCGGCTCATCGCCGACCGGAATGAGCACCGCTGGGTCAACCACACGTACAACCACCCCTTCCTCGGCTGCGTCCAGGACGTCAGCATCGTGCCGTGGACCTGCGCGAAGAACGCCGACGGCAGTACGCGCTACGTCTCCCGTGCCGAGATCTCCCAGCAGATCTCCGACAACCGCAACTGGGGTCAGCGGGCCGGACTCCCGCTGGAGAGCGGCGAGTTGGTCACCGGCGAGCACTCCGGCCTCAAGGTGCTTCCCCAGCAGCCCGACGACAACCCGAACCTGAGCACGGCCCTGCGGGACAACGGCGTGACGTGGCTCGGCTCGGACAACTCCCGGGACAGGGCGCAGCGTCCGGTGGGCGCCGCCCTCACCGTGCCGCGCTACCCGATGAACGTCTTCTACAACGCGGGCCGCACCAGCGAGCAGATCGACGAGTACAACTGGATCTACACCCGCAAGGCGGACGGAGGCAGCGGCGTCTGTGAGAACTCCTCCGTCGCCACCTGCCTGGAGCGCCCCCTCGACACCACCACCGGCTACCAGGACCACATCGTGCCGGTCGAGTCGACGATCGCGCTCGGGCACGTCCTGGCGAACGACCCCCGGCCGCACTTCATCCACCAGTCGAACCTCGCCGAGGACCGCATCGCGTACCCCGTCCTCGGCTCCGTCCTCGACACGTACGGCGCGCTGTTCGCGGACAACGCCCCCGTGGTCAACCTGCGCACGGCCGACATCGGCGGCGAGCTGCGCTCCCGCGCGGCCTGGGACACGGCCGTCAAGGCAGGCCGCGTCACCGCCTACCGGATCGGCGGCACAGTGACGGTCCAGGCCCCGTCCGGCGTGGCCGCCCGCGCCACGATGCCCGCCGGGACGGTCCAGCAACTCCTCCTGGGTACCGACCCGTTCGGGTCCGCCTACGCGGGACGAACTTCCGGCTGGGCATCCCCGTCACTCCTGCAGAGCCGGGTCACGCTCAACCTGCCGACCGCCCCCACGGCGGGCAGGGCGGCGGCCGAGCAGGCCGACATCCCTGAGGCGGCCAAGGAACTGCCCGTCCCGTCCGGGGTCACCCGGTACGTGAAGCCCGGCACCGGCGGCCACACGCCACGCGCGCTGCCCGCCCGGCGCTGACCCTCCGGTCGCACCCGGTGGCCGGCCGGCCCCTCCCGGCCCGCCACCGGGCCCACGCCAGGCGCCGCCCACGCCCGGCGTCCCACACCGCCCCGCCGTCCAGGGGCCGCACACCGCACCACCATCCCCCCGCGCCCGTACGTCCCGTATGCCGCCGTTCACGGAACTCGCCGCACCCCGGTCCACCGGGGCGGGCGGTGCCGTCGGCTCCCTCGCGTTCGTATCTCACCCGCGGAGCCCCACCATGCCCGACTCGCCCTCAGCCGTGCCGATATCGGCACCCTTCTCCATGCCGTCGCCCCGCCCCGCAAGGACCCGCGTCACCCTGCTGACCGAAGGCACCTATCCGCACAGCCACGGTGGCGTCAGCGTCTGGTGCGACCAACTCGTCCGGGGCATGCCCGACGTCGACTTCGGTGTGCTCGCCGTGACCGGCACCGGCCGCGAGAGCCTCGCCTGGGAGCTGCCGCCGCACGTCGACGAGCCCGTCTGCCTGCCCATGTGGGGCCCGACCCCCGCCGGATCTGCCCCGCGTGGCCGCAGGCGACGCCAACTCCTCGGCTCCTACGAGCAGTTCCTCACCGCGCTGCTCGACCCGGCCGCCGAGCACGGCTTCGCCCCCGCACTCCACGAACTCGCCCGGCACGCCCGCGACGGCGCCCTGGTCCCCGCGCTGCGCACCGACCGCGCGGTGCACGTCCTGACCTCCGTGTGGAACGCCCCCGGGCGCGCGACCGCCGAGGCGCGGCCGACGCTGCACGACGCGGTCACCGCCACCAGCCTGCTCGAACACGCGCTGCGGCCGCTCGCCGCCCGGCCTCCCGAGCACGGTGTCGCGCACGCGGTCAGCGGCGGCATAGCGGCCCTGCCCGGCCTGGTGGGGCGTCAACTCAACGGCGTACCACTGCTGTTGACCGAGCACGGCGTGTATCTGCGCGAGCGCTACCTCGGCTACCGCACGGGCCCGTACAGCTGGCCCGTGAAGGCCCTGCTGCTCGGATTCTTCCGGCTGCTCGCCGAAGAGACGTACCGCCAGGCCGCCCTGATCACCCCGGGCAACCGCTACAACCGCCTGTGGGAGGAGCGCGGCGGCGCGGAACCGTCCCTCATCCGCACCGTCTACAACGGAGTGGACCCCGAGGCCTTCCCGCCCGCGGGCCCCGAGCCCCTGAGCCCCACCCTGAGCTGGGCGGGCCGCGTCGACCCGATCAAGGACCTGGAAACCCTCATCCGCTGCTTCGCCCTGGTCAGGCAGGAGATACCGGACGCCAGACTGCGCCTGTTCGGCGGCACACCGCGCGGCGGCGAGGCCTACCGCGAGCGCTGTGAGGCGCTGGCCGCCGAGCTCGGCCACGGCGACGCGGTGGTCTTCGAGGGTCGCGTCGAACACATCAAGGACGCCTACTCCGCGGGCAATGTGGTGATGCTGTCCAGCATCAGCGAGGGCTTCCCCTTCACCCTGATCGAGGCGATGTCCTGTGGGCGGGCCACCGTCTCCACCGATGTCGGCGGCGTGCGGGAGGCCGTGGGCCCCACCGGGCTCGTGGTGCCGCCGCGCGCCCCGGAGGCCATGGCGCGGGCCGTCGTCGAACTGCTCCGCGATCCCGGGCGGCGCGCCGCGATGGGCGAGGCGGCCCGGCTGCGGGTGATCGAGCAGTTCACGCTCCGGCAGACGGTGGACGCCTTCCGTTCGATCTACGAGGAGTTGGCCACCCCCGGTCAACAAGCCCCAGCAGCAGTGGAGTTCGCAGCACAGCGCGTCTCGGGCGAGGTGGCGGGATGAGCGGCCCGCTCCCTCTCAGGCCGCGCGGCAGGATTCCCGGCTGGGCGGAGAACGACGACGCCTCCAGCGCGGACGACACCCTCGCCCTGCGCCTGGCACGTCCCCCGCGCGCCCTCGCCGACGACGACCGGCCCCGCATACGCCCCGGCGTCGCACTGCGTCCCGCCCGGGCCGACGACCCCGTCGACCGGCTCGCCGCCGAACTCGCCGAGGAGGCGGGCGCGGCCGTGCACGCCTACGAAGTCGCCGCGCTCCTGGAGTCGCAGGGCCTGACCGGCGACAGGATCCAGGAGACCTATGGCCACCCCGATCTGTTCTCGCTGGCCGACGCCGTCTTCCGGCGGGTGCCGCGCAGCCATCCGAAGCCGCCTGTGCCGCCCGACCCCTGGCGGCCCGACCACCTGCGCTGCGCCCTGCGGGGGCTGCTCTTCGCACTGCCCGGCACGGCGTACGTACTGGCGCAGGGTTCGTGGGGGTCAACCAAAGGGCTGTACGGTCTCATCGCCGCCGCCCTGGTGTCCTGGGCCTGGTCCCAGGCGCTGAGCCACCGGGCGTACAGCAGGCTCGCGGCCGGGCGGCACGAGGCCGGGCGCACCCTGCTGGTCGGCGCGCCGCTCGGCATCGTGGCCGCGTCCGTCACCGGCCTGCTGGTCGCGGGCCCCGGGACCGCCGCGCTGTTCGCCGTCGGGCAGTCCTGCTATCTCGCCGCGGCCGGGCTGCTGCTGGTGCTCGGCCACGAGAAGCTTCTCGCGGCGGCGCTCCTCCCGGTCGTGGCGGGCGCGGGCGCCCCGCCCCGGGGGGGGGGG
>NZ_BAAAUG010000201.1:0-20864 GCF_039533825.1 Streptomyces rectiviolaceus | reverse complement strand
GCCGCGGCCGCCCAGCCGTGGTGGCAGCCGCCGGAACTCCTGCGGACCGGTCTGCCGCTGCTCACCGTCCTGCTCGCGACGGCCGCCGCGGCGCACGCACTGCGCTCGGCCCTGCGGGCGGCCCCGACGCCGGGCCCGGCACCACGCATGGTGCGCTCCCTTCCGTACGGTCTGTTCGGCCTCGCGGCCGGGACGCTGACCGCGGGGGCGGGGCACCAGGAGCCGTACGCGGTCATCGTGCTGACGCTGAGCATGGGCCCCGCCGAGTGGCTTCTCTACCGCTACCGCGGACTCGCCGTGGCCGCCCTGCACGCCTCGACCACCCCCCGGGGCTTCCGGCTGCGCGCCGCGCGTGCGCTCGCCGTGTGCGGCGTGGCCTATCTCGTGCCGCTCGCCCTGGGCGCCGTACTCGTCGGTGCGAGTACGGCCAGGCTCCTGCTGCTCGGCGCCGTGCTGTGGATCGCCCTGCTCCTCCAGGCGTTCGGCGTGGCCTGGCCGTCCGCGGCGCCCTGCCTGGCCGCCGCGGCCACCGCCACGGCGCTTCCGCTGACCGGCACCGTCTCGGCGCCCACCGCGCAACTCATCGGCTGTACGGCCGCCGTCCTCGCGCTGCTTGCCGTCGCCGTCCACCACTTGGGCCGGCCAACGGCGCACGCCTGAGCCGCCCGCCCCGGCGCCGACCCGCCGCACCACCTCCGTCACCTTCACGTCGTCAGTCATCAGGAGCAGTCATGGCATCCGCACCACTCGTCGCCGTCACCGGAGCCGAAGGCTTCATCGGCTCGCATCTCACCGAGGCGCTCGTCGCGTCGGGCCACCGGGTCCGCGCGATGGCGCAGTACAACTCCTTCTCCTCCTACGGCTGGCTGGAGACCCTCGCGCCCGACGTGCTCGCCGAGGTCGAGATCGTCCTGGGCGACGTCCGCGACCCCGGGTCGGTCCGCGGCCTGGTCACCGGCGCCGAGACCGTCTACCACCTGGCCGCCCTCATCGCGATCCCGTACTCCTACCAGGCCCCGCACAGCTACGTGGACACGAACGTGACCGGCACGCTCAACGTCCTAGAAGCCGTACGCCACTTGGAGATCCCGCGCCTGGTGCACACCTCCACCAGCGAGACGTACGGCACCGCGCAGACCGTGCCGATCACCGAGGACCACCCCATCAACACCCAGTCCCCGTACGCCGCTTCGAAGGCGGGCGGCGACCGGCTCGCCGACAGCTACCACGCGAGCTTCGAGACGCCCGTGGTCACCCTGCGCCCGTTCAACACCTTCGGGCCGCGCCAGTCGATGCGGGCCGTCATCCCGACGGTCATCGGCCAAGTGGCCTCGGGCTCACGGGAGATCACCCTCGGCGACCTGCGGCCGACCCGCGACTTCACCTTCGTCGCGGACACCGCACAGGCCTTCATGGCCGTCGGCACGGCGCCCGCGGACGCCGTCGTGGGCCGCACCTTCAACGCGGGCACCGGCGGCGAGATCTCCGTCGGTGACCTGGTGCGGCTCATCGGCAAGGTGATGGACGCCGACCTCGACGTGCGCGAGGACGAACAGCGCATCCGCCCCGCAGCCTCCGAGGTGATGCGCCTGGTCGCCGACGCGAGCCGGCTGCGCGCGGCCACCGGCTGGGAGCCCGGACACGACCTGGAGCAGGGCCTTGCCCGCACCGTCGAGTTCTTCCGCGACCCGGCCAACCTGGCCCGCTACAAGACGGACATCTACAACATCTGAGCCTCCCTGACCGGCCGTCAGCCCAGCTGCCCGTCAGCCCATCCGCGCATCAGGCCACTTGACCACTTCGGGTCACTCACAGGGGAGACGAACCATGCACGCAGTCATACTCGCCGGAGGCAAGGGCGTCCGGCTCCTGCCGTACACCACCGCGCTGCCCAAGCCGCTGGTCCCGATCGGCGACCAGTACGCGATCCTGGAGATCGTGCTTCGCCAGCTGGCGACCGCGGGATTCACCAGCTGCACCATCGCGATCGGCCACCTCGGCCACATCATCCGTGCCTACGTCGGCAACGGCGCCCGCTGGGGCCTGCGCGTCGGCTACTCCACGGAGGACAGCCCGCTCGGCACCATGGGACCGCTCCTGACGATGATGGACCGGCTGCCCGAGCACTTCCTCGTGATGAACGGCGACATCCTCACCGACCTCGACTACGCGGACGTCCTGAACAGCCACAGCACGTCCGGGGCGCCGCTGACGATCGCGACGTACGCACGTGAGGTGCGCATCGACTTCGGAGTGCTCACCACCGAATCGGAGCGCGTGGTCGCCTTCACGGAGAAGCCGAGCGTGGACTACCGCGTCTCCATGGGGGTGTACGGGCTCTCGCGCGACACGCTCGCCTCCTACACGCCGGGCCTGCCGCTCGGCTTCGACGAACTGGTCCTCGACCTGCTGAAGACCGATACCCCGCCGCACGCCTACGCGTTCGACGGCTACTGGCTCGACATCGGACGCCCGGACGACTACGACCGCGCGAACGCGGAGTTCACCACGCACCGCTCCCTTCTCCTCAAGGGAGCGTGATCAGGCCGTGCGCATTCTCGTCCTGGGCTCCACCGGATACCTGGGCGGGCACATCGCCGAGCGGCTGCACGCCCTGCCGGGCGTGCGGCTGCTCCGCGGCGGCCGCGCCCCATCGGACGACCTCCGGGTCGACCTCGCCGCCATGACGCCTGCCGCACTGGCCGAGCAGCTGACCCGGGCCGAGCCCGACGCCGTGGTCAACTGCGTGGGCGCGGTCGGCGGCAGCGCGCTGACCCTCGCCGAGGTCAACTCCCGTGGTCCCGCGGCCCTGTGCGAGGCCTTGCGCGCGGCGGCGCCCGCCGCGCGCCTCGTGCACCTCGGCTCGGCCGCCGAGTACGGGCCGACCGGCATCGGCGAGCGGACGGCGGAGGACAGCTCCGCCCGACCGGTCGCCCCGTACGGAGCCACGAAGCTGGCCGGAACCCTCGCCGTGCTCGGCGCCGAGCTCGACGCGCTCGTGCTGCGGGTCACGAATCCGGTGGGCCCCGGTGCTCCACGGGCCGGACTGCCGGGGCGGCTCACCGCCGAACTCGGCCGTGCGGTGTCCCGGACCCCGCACGGCGGCGTCCAGGTCGGCGACCTGTCCGCGTACCGGGACTTCGTCGACGTACGCGATGTGGCGCACGCCGTCGCGCTCGCGCTCGCTCGGCCGGGGCGGCTGCCACGCCTGCTCAACATCGGCAGCGGCCGGGCCGTTCCGGTGCGCGACCTGGTGCACGGCCTGGTCGACGCGGCGGGCTTCACCGGACGCGTCGAGGAGTCGCTCGGCAAGGTGGGCCGCTCGGTGGCCGTGCCCTGGCAGTGCGCCGACATCGGCGCGGCGGAACGGGAGTTGGGCTGGACGCCGACGCACTCCCTGCGGGATTCCGTGACCGAGCTGTGGGCCGTCGACGGTGCGCCACGGACCCGGCCGGGAGGCGCGGACGACGGCTCGCCGCGCCTCGCGCCAGCCGCCGGGGATCCGCGATGACCCTGCTGGTGCCGTTGTACGTCCACCCGGCCGCCGACCCCGCGGCCTGGGATGCGCTCCTGGCGGCCGCGCCCCAGCTGTACGGCATCGTCCTGAACGCCGCCGACGGCCCGGGCACGGCCCCAGACCCGGCCTTCACCGCCGCATCGCGGACTCTGCGCGATGCGGGGGTGCGGGTTCTCGGGTACGTCGACACGGACTACGGGAAGCGGCCGATCGGCGCCGTCACCGACGACCTTGACCGGCACCGCGACTGGTACGACGTGGACGGCTGCTTCCTCGACCGGGTCGCGCCGGGCCGCCGCGAGCTACGGCACTGCCGACGCCTGGTCCGCTCGGCGCGGGGGCGTGGCGCGGACACGGTCGTCCTCAACCCGGGGGTGCATCCGGCGCCGGGCTACGCCCGCGCCGCCGACCTGCTCGTCACGTTCGAGGGGCACTGGACGACGTATCTGCGCTCGTTCACGGCCCCGTCCTGGACGGCCAGGCATCCTCCCGAGCACTTCTGCCACCTCGTCTACGGAGTGCCGCCGGCGCTGGCCCGCCTCGCGGGACGCACTGCCGTGCAGCGTGGTGCGGGGGTGCACTGCGCGGTGCCCGGCGCGGGCCCCAACCCCTGGACGCAGCCGCCGCCCCTGGCCGCGGACGGGGGCACGTCGTGAGGCACCGCACCTGGCTGGGCCCGCTGCTCGCCGGCGTCCTGCTGCTCGCCGGCTGCTCGTCGGCGGAGAAGGAGGGCGGCACATCCGACCGTTGGCGGCCACGTCCCGGCACCACGTGGCAATGGCAGCTCAATGGCCGTGTCGACCCGCGCGTGGACGTCCCCGTCTACGACATCGACGGGTTCGAGAACCGTGCCTCCGACGTGGCCCGCCTGCACCGCGACGGGCGCCGCGTCATCTGCTACATCAACGCCGGTGCCTGGGAGTCCTTCCGCCCGGACAGCGATGACTACCCCGCATCGGTCCTCGGCCGCGCCAACGGCTGGAAGGGAGAGCGCTGGCTCGACATCCGTCGGCTCGACGTGCTGCGCCCGCTGCTCGCCGAGCGCTTCGACATGTGCCGCCGCAAGGGGTTCGACGCGGTCGAGCCGGACCTTCTCGACAGCTATCTGAACCGCACCGGATTCCCCCTGACCGCACGCCATCAACTGGCCTTCAACCGGATGGTCGCCCGCCTCGCGCACGAGCGCGGCATGTCCGTCGGCCTGAAGAACGACCTCCCGCAGATCCCGCAGCTCGTGCGTGACTTCGACTTCGCCGTCAACGAGGAGTGCGCCCAGTACGACGAGTGCGGGTCACTCACCCCCTTCATCGACGCGGGCAAGGCGGTGCTGCACGTCGAGTACGCCGTGCCCAACGAGAAGTTCTGCACCCAGGCGCGCCGCCTCGGCCTGTCCTCGATGAGCAAGAAGCTGAACCTGGACGAGTGGCGCAGGCCCTGCTGAGACGATCGGGGGAAGCCGTAACTGATGATCTTGCCTCGCGTTGGTCTGCCGGGGTCCGGCATGTCAGGCCGGACCATGACGAAGGCTTGAGGGGCACTCATCATGCACGACATCACCAGGAAGATCACCGCGGGTATCGGCGCCATGGCCGCGGCGCTCGGCTGTGTCATCGTCACCGGCCCGTCGGCGGCGGCCGACGGCGAGTGGTGCAACCACTCGGTCTGTATCAGGACCTACGACAGCGGCACCTATCTCGGCAGGGTCGAGGTGTCGGTCACCAACACCAACCAGCCGCACCGCATCAGCGCCCGCGTGTGGACCACGAACGGCTGGAGCGCCCACACCAAGGTGGAGGACGTCGCCGCGTTCAGGACCTACCGGGACCAGGCCTACCCGCAGCGTCACTTCCCCGCGGGCACCCGGCTCTGCGCGGAGGGCTTCCGCGGCGGCGGCAGCGTGGGCCTGCCCTGCGTCACCATCACCGACTGACGTTCAGGCAGGCTCACGCGCCGGTTCCGGCGAAGTGCGCGCGGCGTCCCCGGACTTGGAGTCCTCGCCCCGGCGCAGGTCGTGAAAGAGGCGGCCCGGCCACCAGAACCAGCGGCCCAGGTCCAGGGCGAGGGCGGGCACAAGGACCGTACGGACGAGGAAGGTGTCGAGCAGGACCCCGATGCCGACAAGGACGCCCAACTGCGCCATCGTCACCAGGGGCAGCCCGGCGAAGACGGCGAACGTCGCGGCCAGCACGACGCCCGCCGATGTGATCACTCCGCCGGTGCTCGTCAGGCCCTCCAGGACGCCGTGGCCGTGGCCGAGGCGGGCGGCCTCCTCCTTGACGCGGTGCATCAGGAAGATGTTGTAGTCGATGCCGAGCGCGACCAGGAAGACGAACCCCATCAGGGGAATCGACCAGTCGACGCCCGCGAAGCCGAGCACGCTCTCGAAGAGCACGTTCGACGCGCCGAGGGCCGCGAAGAACGACAGGACCACCGTCGCCAGGAGGAGCAGCGGGGCGACCAGTGAGCGCAGGAGCCAGATCAGTACGCCGAGTACGACGAGGAGGACGATCGGGATGACCGTCCTCAGGTCGCGGTCGGCGGCGCGCTGGGTGTCGAGGGTCTGCGCCGTGGTGCCGCCGACGAGGGCTTCCGCGCCGTCGACCGTGTGCACGGCGTCCCGGAGCGCGTCGACGGTGTCCTTGGCGGCCCGGCTGTCCGGGGTGGCCTTCAACACCACGGAGAGCTGGGTGAGTTCGCCGTCGGGGGAGCGGTCGCCGTTCTCGACCCGGGCCACTCCGTCGACGTCGGACGCGGCCGAACGGACCTGCGCGGCCCGGCCCGTGTTCGTGACGATCTTCGCGGGGTCCGACGCGCCCGACGGGTAGTGGGCGGAGATCTTCTCCTGGGCGACGACCGACTCGGGCTTGTCCTGGAACATCTCGGACTGGGTGAGGCCCATGTTGATGCCGAAGGCGCTCAGGGCGAGGACGCCGGTGACGGCGACGGACATCATCCACGACCAGCGGGGCCGCCGTGCGACGGCGGTGCCGATGCGCGACCAGACCGTACGTTCCTTGCGCGCGGGCGTGCCGTGCCTCGGCACGAACGGCCAGAACACCCAGCGGCCCGCGACGACGAGCAGCGCGGGCAGGACAGTGATCATCGCGAAGAGCGCGCAGACCACTCCGACGGCGCCGACCAGGCCGAGCGAGCGCGAGGAGTTGATGTCGGCGAAGGCCAGGCAGGCCAGGCCGACCGCGATGGTCCCGGCCGAGGCGAGGATCGCCGGACCCGAGCGGCGCAGCGCGGTCCCCATCGCCTTGTGCCGGTCCTCCTGGCGGTGCAGTTCCTCGCGGTAGCGGGCGATGAGCAGCAGGGCGTAGTCGGTGCCGACGCCGAAGACGAGCACCATCAGGACGCCCGCGCTCTGCGGGTCCACGGGCAGGTCCGCGTACTTGGCGAGGAGATAGGTGCCGACCTGGGTGAGGACGGCGGCGAAGCCGACCGAGATCAGCGGGAACAGCCACAGGACCGGGCTGCGGTACGTGATCAGGAGCAGGGCGGCGACGACGATGCCGGTGGCGATCATCAGCGTCGAGTCGAGGGTGTCGAAGACCGCCACCTGGTCGGTGAGCGAGGCCGCAGGGCCGCCGACCTCGACGTCCACGCCCGGTGGCGCGTTCGCGCCGGCGATCTCGCGCAGTTCGTCGACCTTGTCGGTCACGTCGTCGTCATCGGTGGACATCGGGACCAGGAGGAGCTGGGCCCTGCCGTCGTCCGAGGGCATCGGCCGCGAGACCTGCTCGCCCTTGGCGGTGAACTCCGCGAAAGGAGCCCGGTCGGCGGCGGCCACCTTCTCGTTCGCGCCCTCGCCGGTGTAGACGACGACGGCCGGCATGACGGTGTCGTCACGGAACTTCTCCAGCTCCGTGTTGACCTGCGCGGATTCGGCGCCGCGCGGCAAGAAGGCATTGGCGCTCGTGTCCTCCACGTCGCCGAGCTTCCCGGCCAGCGGTCCGAGGACCATCGCGAGGATCAGCCAGGCGGCGAGGACCAGCCATTTGGAGCGCCGGCCCGAGGGCGCGGCGGCGGCGCGCCGGAGCAGCGGACGCATGAGTAGTCTCCTTCTACGTGGGGCGCGCCGCCGGTCGGTGACCGGCACAGGGCGCACGGGGCCCGCACCACGGCGCTGTAGGTGTGATGACCTGTCGTGGCGTACGGGTGGGTGTGTGAGTCCGGGCCGTTCGGCCCGGGGTGTGTGCCGCACCGGTACGGCCGGGAGTTGCCGCTCCCGGCCGTACCGCACGCGGGCGCTATTCGATCTCGCGCATCATCTTCTCCATGGAGCTGACGGAGTGGCGGGTCTGCGCCAGCTCCTCCCGGGTCTGCTTCATCTCATCGATGGAGCGCCGGTGCAGTTCGACGTTGTCCTCGAGCAGTTGCGCGTACTTCGAGGCCAGCGCCTTGTACTGCTCTTCGCGGGCGGCGAGCATCCGGGCCCGCCAGGTGGCGGCGACCTGCCAGACGATCACGATCAGCAGAAGGAAGAAGCCGGCCGCGCCGACGCCCCCGACCCATGCGCCCACGGCGTCGCCTCCGTCCGCGAGCGTCACCAGTTGTCCGTTCACTTCGCTTCCTCTTTCGTGGGTTCCGCGGTCTTGTGGTCCGCGCTCTCTCTGGGGCGGGTCTCGGAGAGCGTCCGGACCGCCCTGGCGAACAGCTGTGGCGTCAACTCATAGAGAAACGGCGCCACTTCGAAGTACTTCATGGACTTGCCGTCCTCGGCGACCTCCAGCGACCCGATGACGAGACCCGCGGCCTCGAGCAGCTTCAGGTGCATGTGCAGCAGTGGACGGCCCATGCCGATCTCGCGGGCGAGGGCGCTGACGTAATTGCGGCGCTCGGTGAGCGCCGCAACGATCCGCATGCGGTGCGGATTGCCCAGCGCGCTGAGTGCCTTCAGGAGCTCGTCGCCCGTCGGTTCCGGGGTCGGGACCTCGGCCATCGCGGCCTCTCTTTCGTGCCTGTCAAGAAAAGCTGACACGGGCCCCGGCACCTGTCAAAGATTCCTGACATATCTCAGGGTTAGATGGGGGATCGCCCCCAGGGTGCGCTTTGCGATTCTTTTACAGTGGGTGTAGAAGTTAGCCGTACTTCTACACCCACTGTCGTTACACGTCCGGGGTGCTTCGTCCGACGTGGCGAGATGCCCCGGGCGCGCCGAGAATGACCGGCACGCCCCTTCATCGGAACGGAGCCACTGTTGCTGTCCGCCGTCCTCGGTCTGCTCGCCGTCCTGGTCCTGACCGCGGGCACCGGCTACTTCGTCGCGCAGGAGTTCGCGTACGTGGCCGCGAGCCGCATCGCGCTCGCCCGTGAGGCGGAGGCGGGCGACCGGCGGGCGGCCCGCGCCGTGCAGGTGCTCGAGCGGCTCTCGTTCATGCTCTCGGGCGCCCAGCTGGGCATCACCGTCACCGGTCTGGTCGTCGGCTTCCTCGCCGAGCCGTCCGTCTCCGGGCTCCTGAAGCCCGCCCTGGACGGCACCGGCCTCTCGGACGGCGTCGTCTCCGCCCTCTCCGTGGTCCTCGGCTTCGTCGTCGCCACCGTGCTCCAGATGGTCCTCGGCGAGCTCGCTCCCAAGAACCTCGCCCTCGCCGTCCCCGAACGGCTCGCGAAGTCCCTGGCCGCCTCCACACTGGCGTACCTGAAGGTCGTCGGCCCTGTCGTCCGTGTCTTCGACGGCGCGGCCAACCGGCTGCTGCGCGGGATCGGCATCGAGCCCGTCGAGGAACTGCACCACGGCGCCACGCTCGAAGAGCTCAGCCACCTCATCGGCGAGTCCCACGAGCACGGTCAGCTGCCACGCGAGAGCGCCGAACTCCTCGACCACGCCCTGGAGTTCTCCGAGCGCACGCTGGACGAGGTGATGGTCCCGCGGGCGGCCGTCACCTTCGTACGCAAGGACGCGACGGCGGACGAGGCCGTGCGGCTCATCGCCGAACACGGGCACTCGAACTACCCCGTCATGGGCGACCATCCGGACGATGTCGCGGGCGTCATCGGGGTGCGCGAGCTGATGCGGCTGCCCGCCGCCCGCTTCGACCGCACCACGGCGGGCGAACAGGCCCGGCGCCCGCTGCTGCTTCCCGACTCCCTGCCGCTGCCGGGCGCGGTGGCGCAGATGCGGGAGCGCGACGACGAGTTCGCGGTCGTGCTCGACGAGCACGGGGGAGTGGCGGGCATCGTGACGTACGAGGACATCGCCGAGGAGCTCGTCGGGGACATCGCCGACGAGTCCGACACCGTCGTCGAGCTCGCGGTGGCGGACGGTGGCGGCTGGCTGGTCGACGCGGGCCGCCGCCTGGACGAGGTGGCCGACGCGACCGGCATCGACCTGCCCGAGGAGGACGACTACGACACCGTGGCCGGGCTGATCGTGGACCGGCTCGGCCGCTTCCCTGCCATCGGCGACCGGCTGACCGTGCCGCTGTCCGACGGGAGCCGCGTCGCCGTCGCCGTGCTCGGCCTCGACCGCCATGTACCCGAGCGCGTACGGATCGAGCGCCTGCCGCAAGCGGACGCGGCGACCCCCGATGAGGCCTCCGTATGAGCTTCCCGACGGCCCTCTTCGTCACCGTCCTGCTGCTGATCGCCAGCGGCTTCTTCGTCGCCGCGGAGTTCGCACTCGTCGCCGCCAAGCGGCACCGCATGGAGCGCGCGGTCGCCGCAGGACAGCGCGGCGCCAGGTCAGCGCTCGCGGGCATGCGGGAACTGTCCCTGATGCTCGCCGGAGCCCAACTCGGCATCACCGTCTGCACCTTGGGCCTCGGCTCGGTCTCCAAGCCCGCCATCTCCCACGAGATCGACCCGCTCCTGGAGAGGCTCGGCCTGCCCGCGGGGCTCAGCTATGGCATCGCCTTCGCGCTCGCCATGGTCGTCGTGGTGTTCCTGCACATGGTCGTCGGCGAGATGGCACCCAAGTCGTGGGCCATCGCCCACCCCGAGCGCTCGGCGATGCTGCTCACCCCGCCCTTCCGGGCCGTGGTCAAGGCCGTACGCCCGCTGCTCACCCTCCTCGACAAGGTCAGCAACGCACTCGTCCGCCTGTGCAAGGTCACCCCGCGCGACGAACTCACCTCCGTCCACAACCGCGAGCAACTCGCGCACCTGGTCCAGGAGTCGTGGCGGCTCGGTCTCATCAGCGAGGTCGACTCCGGGCTCATCACCACCTCGCTCACCGCGCCGCTGACCGCCGTCGGCGACCTCCAGACCGCGGCCGCGCAGATCACCTCCGTCCCGGCCGACGCGAGCATCGACGAGGTCCTCGAGGTGGCCGCGGCGAGCGACCGCACCCGGCTGCTCGTGCGGGACGGCGCCACCGTCCTCGGCTCGGTGCACGCCCGTGACGCCCTGGTGGCCCGTGCCCGGAGCCGTGCCCTGACCGCACGAGAGCTGGCGCGCCCCGTCCCGGAACTCGCCGCCGACGACACCCTCGCGCACGCCGTCGAGGAACTGCGCCGCCGCCGTGCCTCGCTCGCCGTGCTCTGCGACGAATCGGGCCGGCTCACCGGCCTGGTCAGCCTGGACGACCTGCTCGCCCGCCTGATGGAACCGCGGAAGCCGGTCTGATGGCCGCCCGATGCCGTCCATCCCGGTACGAAATGCCACCCGGTACGGGGATATACGGGTGTCGTGTCCCGTGGCTACTGTGCTCGCCATGTCCCGTGCCGACGAAGTCACGCATCGTCACCCGGCGGCCCGTGTGAGCGCGGCACCGCGGTGAAGCTCCGAAGGCCGCCTCCCCCCGGCCCGCAGGCGGTCACCTACCGGTGCGCCCCGGCGACGGTGGCGGCTGGCCGCCAGGTCATCACCCTCATCGACGGCAGGGACCACGTCGTAGGGCACCTCGACTACCAGGTGTGCCATCCGTGCCGCGCCGCCCACATCAACACGATCACGATCGCCGGGCCCTGGCAGGGCCTGGGCCTGGGACGCGAGGCACTCCACCGCGCCACGGATCCGTGGTCCGCCTACGCGTGGACCACCTCAAGGCAGTCCGCCGACGGCCGGAAGTTCTTCGCCGCGATGGCGGATGAGACAGGCATGGAGTTCGTGCCGGGAGCCGTGGGATGCCCTCACATCACCGCTCCGCCACGGGGATCCACGCCCGGCGGTGCACTGCTCTGAGGTGCCTGTCGCCGGGCGATCCGCGCGCGATAGCGTCACCGCCGTGACGATCGACGCTCGTGGGACCACCGCCGACTCCGCCGGAAACGCGGAGGTGTCCGCCGGACAAGGACGAACGGCGCGGCGCATCGCCGACATCGTCGTCCTCCTGACGCCACCCCTTCTCTTCGTGGTGCCCGTGCTCCTGATCAGGGCCGGGCTGATCGATGACGGATTCCTCTTCCTCAACCTGGCGTCGCTCCTCATCAGCGCCTTGGTGGCGTCCTACGCCCACATGGGCTGGCGCGCCCGTCCGCACGACGGCGACCTGCTGTCCGCCCGCACCCTGACCGGGCGGCACACCGTCGACCTCGCCCGGCTCACCAAGGTCGGCCGCCTCGAGGTGCCCGGGCAGACCCGGACCGACGACCGGCTGATCCTCACCGACGCGCACGGCGTGCGGCTCGTCCTCGACAAGCTCGCGGGAAGCGACGAGAAGGTCGACGTCCTGGTGCGCAGGGCGCTGCTGCGCAGGCCGCCGGGCGCGGGCGTGGTCGTGTCGGACCGCGCCGCCGAACGCCTCGACCTGCGGACGGAACTGAGCCGCCCGCACGGCCGCCTCAAGCCCGGCAGGACCGTCCGCGAGGGACTCATCGGATTCGTGCCGCTGCTGGCGCTCGTCGTGGTCGCGCCGGTGGGGTTCGGTCTGCTCATCGCCGGTTTCCTGCTCACGGACGTCATCTGAGGCACCGGGGCGGGGACCACCACCAGGCATGGCCGACCACCGACCGGGCACTCGGGGACCGGGCGCGTACCGCGCGCCCAGGTTTCCGGGAGGACATGATGACGCCGTCACGAGTGCACGCCCGCGGCCGGACCAAGAAGGCCGCGGTCCGCCGCCGCTCGGCGGAGAAGGAATCGCTGACGGCGGCGGGCCGGGCCGGCTTCGTCGCACGCGGCGTCGTGTACGTCCTCATCGGCGCGCTTGCCCTCCAGATCGCCCTCGGCAGCGGAGGCGAACAGGCCGACAGGGAGGGCGCGTTGGCCCAGGTCGCCGAGCAGCCCTTCGGCGAGGTGATGCTGTGGGCGCTGGTGGTCGGGTTCGGCTGCATGGCCCTGTGGCGGGGCTCCCGCGCGCTCCTGAAACGGGGGCCGCGCCGGAAGGCCGCATCGCGGGCACTCGACGGCGGCAGGGCGCTCTTCTACGCCTTCGTCTGCTGGGCGACCGCCGCGTACGCCTCCGGGGGAGGCCAGGGCTCCAGCGGCGACGCCAAGTCCAAGGACTGGACGAAGTCCGCGCTGGAACTTCCCTACGGCCGCCTCCTGGTGGGCGCCGCGGGCTGCGTGCTGATCGGTGTCGGGGGCGTGCTCGCCGTACGGGCGATGATGCGCCGCTTCCTGCGGCAGCTTGACCTCGGCTCCCTCAAGGGCCGCACACGGCAGACCGTCACGGCCCTTGGTGTGACCGGCGGTGTCGCACGTGGCACCGTGTTCGCCGCCGCGGGCATCTTCGTCGTGGCGGCGGCCGTCCAGTTCGACTCCGACGAGGCCAAGGGTGTGGACGCGACGCTCCGCAGCTTCGCGCACACCCCCGCGGGGCCCTGGCTCCTGGCCGCCGTCGCGGCCGGGCTCATCCTCTTCGGCGTCTTCTCCTTCGCCTCCGCGCGCTGGCGGAGGCTGTGAGGTGGAGGCTGTGAGGCGAAGGCTGTGAGGACGGTGCGTGCGGCGGCTAGAGCGGCGCCGACTCGTCGGCCTTGAACGCACCACCGTGACCCGGCACGATCACATCGGCGGCGGCAAGCACCCGCAGCCGTGACGTCCGCAGCACCGAGTGGTCCGGGGACACCGGGTCGTCCACCGGGCCGTTCGGCCGCCACCACAGGTCGCCCACGAACGCGATGGTGCCATCGGCCGTGCCCGCGAGCAGGGTGATGTCCTCGCGGCTGTGGCCCGGCGTGCGGATCAGCCGCAGGGACGGGGCGAGTTCGTACCCCTCGGCGTCGCGGTCGGTCCACTGGTCGTTCTCGTAGATCGCCTTGTGGTCGTGGACCCGGGCCCGGCCGAACAGGCCCACGTTCATCGTGTTGTCCGGGTGGTGGTGGCTGAGCACCACGTCGGTGACGTCGTCAGGGCCGAGGCCCAACTCCGCGAGCGGGTCCAGGATCCGGCTCCGGCTCGCCACCATGCCCGGGTCGACGATCACGTGCCGGTCCGCGTCGCGGATGTAGGAGACGGTGGCGGCGACTCCGGGGCCGGTGGAGCCGGTGTAGCCGGTGGTCAGGATCGTGTACACGGCGCTGCGGCCGAGCGGTGCGTCTGTCGGTGCGTCTGCCGGTGTGCCGGTCGGGGCGTCGGTCAGCGTGTCGATCAGTGCGTCTGTCATGCCGATGAGTCTTCCGGGCGGGCGGAGCCGCGACGAGTGGCCCTTCTGCCACTGATCGCAGGAAACGTGCCACGCGTGCCACACTCCCGTATGCCGCCTTTCGTGACCATCGCCGCCTACGCCCCGACGGGCGTCGGCATCCTCGGCGCAGGCATCGTCTCCGAGGTGTTCGACGAGCGGGGCGCGGGCCTGCCCCGCTTCGACTTCGCCCTGTGCACCGACCGGCCGGGGCAGGTCCGCACCGACGCGGGGCTGCCGATCACCGTGGAGCACGGCCTGGAGCGGCTCGCCACCGCCGACCTCGTGATCGCCCTGCCCTGGGCCGACTTCCGTACGCCGCCCGCCACCGCCGTGCTCGACGCGCTCGCCGGGGCTCACGAGCGGGGCGCGCTGGTCGCGGGCCACTGCGTCGGCGCGTTCGCCCTGGCCGCCGCGGGGCTGCTCGACGGGCGGCGCGCCACCACCCACTGGCGCTTCGCCGAGCTCCTTGCCCGGCGTCATCCGGACGTCACCGTCGAGGCCGAGGCCCTCTACATCGACGAAGGGCAGATCGTCACGGGCGCGGGAGCGGCCGCGGGCTTCGACCTCAGCCTGCATCTGCTCAGACGCGAGTACGGCGCGGCGACGGCCAACACCATCGCCCGGGACCTGGTCCTGCCCTCCCACCGCGACGGCGGACAGGCCCAGTACCTCGCAGCTCCCGTACCGGAGGACTGCCAGGACGAGCGTCTCGCCGAGGTGCTCGCCTGGGCCCGCGAGCATCTCCACGAGCCGCTGCCGGTAACGGAGTTGGCCCGCCGCGCCCTGATGAGCCGCCGTTCCTTCGCCCGCCGCTTCACCGCCGCGACCGGCACCACTCCGCACGCCTGGCTGGTCGGCCTGCGGCTGAGCAGCGCCGAGGAACTCCTGGAGACCACGGACCTGCCGGTGGAGGAGATCGCCCGCCGGGTCGGTTACGGCAGCGCGGCCGTCCTGCGCGAGCAGTTCGTACGCCGCCGGGGCGTGCCGCCGCGGTCCTACCGCCGGGCGTTCACGCGGGCGCCGTAACCGCGCGCGGCGCCCTAGGAGAACGAGGGCATCTCGCCTTCCGTGGTCGTCAGGTCGATGATGCTGAAGGTGGCGCCCTGCTGGTCGGCGACCGTGGCGAAGCGGCCGAAGGGGCTGTCCATCGGGCCGAAGAGCAGGTGGCCGCCGAGCTTGGTGACGGTGACGATCGCGGCGTCGCAGTTGTCCACGGCGAAGTGCACGTTGACGAACGGCGGCACGTCCGGCGGGAAGTCCTCGGTCATCTTGAGCCGCCCGAGCACCGCCTGGTCACCGATCTGGAAGACGCTGAAGTCGACGTCGTCGACGTCCATGATCTTCTTCTCGAAGGGGAAGACGGAGGGGAGGAACGCGTCCGTGGCCGCCGGGTCCCGCGTGGTGAGCTCGGCCCAGCAGTACGCGCCGGATTCGCCGGTCTTCTCGAAGCCCTCGTGGGTGCCCGCCTGCCAGATGCTGAAGGACGCGCCGCTGGGCTCCTGGGCCGTGGCCATGGTGCCGAACTCGCCGACCTGCGTCGGCTCCATGGCGAGGGTTCCGCCGTTGTCGCGGATCTTCGCGGCCGTCGCGGCGGCGTCCGGCGTGGCGAAGTAGAGGTTCCAGGCGGCGGGACCGTCCATGCCCTGCATCTGCGGGACGACCGCGGCCACGGCCTTGCCGTCCGAGCGTGCCTGCGTGTAGCCGCCGAACTCGTCGGAGCCGGAGTCGAACGTCCAGCCGAGCAGTTCGCCGTAGAAGCTCTTCGCGGCTTCCACGTCGGGGAACATCGCGTCCGCCCAGCAGGGTGTGCCTTCCGGTTGCGCAGACATCGCGAGGCCTCCAGTCCTGGCAGATTCCTGTTGATTTCACGCTATTCGAGCAGAGGCGCCCGCGCCCGTCGAGCCCTGCGGTCCACGCCGCACGCGGCGATCAGTGCGCCGTGGTCACCGCGCGCCGAAGTTCTGCGTCCACCAGGGGCCACCGCTGCCCTGCCGGTAGCCGATGCCGATCTCCTTGAAGGAGCAGTTGAGGATGTTGGCGCGGTGGCCGGAGCTGTTCATCCAGGAGTCCATCACGGCGGCCGGGGTGCGCTGGCCGGCGGCGATGTTCTCGCCGTAGGTGCTCCACTTGTAGCCCGCTGCCGTGACCCGGTCTCCGGGGTCCTCGCCGTCGGGGTTGGTGTGGTCGAAGAAGTCGCGCTCGGCCATGTCGTCGGAGTGGCCCTGCGCCGCATTGCCCAGCTTGCTGTTGAGGGTCAGCGGGCCGCAGCCGCTCTTGGCGCGCTCGGCATTGGCGAGCCGGGTGACCTCTTCGCTGTACGAGTTGCCCGCGGGGGCCTGCGGGGCCTGGGGAGCGCTGCTGGTGCGGGTGGGCTTCGGGGTCGCCTTCGGCTTCGGCGTCCTCGTCTTCGACGGTGTGGGCTTGAGGGACGGCTTGCGCGTCTTGCTGGGGGAGGCGGACGGGGACTTGCTGGGTGTGGGCGCGGTGGTGGACGGCGCCGCCGAGGAGGGCGGCTGCGACGCGGTGAGCGGCTGTGCCTCCGTCTGCTCGTCGTCCGAGGGGCGCGTGGCCGAGTAGATGACCCCGGTCGCGACCACGAGCACGGCGACCCCCGCGGCCACGGTCCTGCCCTTGCGTGGCATCCGGTGGCGCTTGGCGGCGTGTCTCGCCGGGGCGCTCCGGGAGCCGGATATCTCGTACGCGTTCGGCGTCGTGGGGTGCGCGCCGGTCGACATGTGCGGTGAGTCGGCCGCCAGGTGGTGCGCGTCGGCCGCGCTCACCGCACGTATCGCACCGGGGGCCGCAAGCGCTGCGGACGGCGGCACCAGGGCGACGCCCACCAGCAGGCGCTCGGCCAATACCAGGCCCGCGCCGTGGCCCGAGCACATCGCGCAGTCACGGACATGCCGGGCCAGGCGCTTGCGCCAGAGGGCGGAAGGCGTGCCGTCCCAGGGGGCCACCACGTCGCTCAGGTACGGGCACCGGGGCGCCGCGGCCAGCGCGCGGACCACGATCCGGGCCGTCTCCAGCTGGGTCTTCATCCGCTGCACGCGCACCGTGGCGTGCTGCGTCGGCAGCTCCATGGCGGACGCGACCTCCGCCCGGGTGAGTTCGCCCGAGACCTCGAGCCACCACAGCGACAGGAGCGCGCGGTCGTCGGTGTCCAGCCAGCGGGTGGCCTCGGCCACCTCGCGGCGCTGCCCCACAAGGCCGAGCCGGATGATGGTCAGGTCGACGAAGTCCGCGCCGGGGTCCACGACGTCGTGCGCCTCGTGGAGCGGGCTCGGGCTCTTCTGCCCGGACGAGCGCTGCTGCCAGTGCCTGCGGATCTCGTTCATGGCGATGGCCACGAGCCAGGACCGGAAGCTCGCCGGGTCCCGGAGCGACGCCAGGCCCGCGAGCGCCCGCAGCATGGTCTCCTGCACCACGTCGTCGACGTCGGCGTGGCCGTCGAGCGCCCGCCCGACGATGTTGTAGACCAGCGGCAGATATCCGGCCACCAGCTGGTCCTGCGCGTGCTGGTCCCCGGTCTGCGCCGCCGTCACCAGAGGATCGTGTTCACCGATCATGGACTGCCTCACTCGCTTTCTTCGTCGGCACGTTGTGGCCTTACACCTGGGAGATCGCGTGAGCGTTCGGAGATAACAGAAATCCGCGAACAGAAATCCGGGCCGAGTCGGTGAGCATACGCACCCGGTCGTCAGCGGAAGCAGATCCAGTGGCGCACATGGCCTTCTGTCCGGCTTGCCGGACATCGACCACTTCCGCACCGTCGACGAGCTGCACGCCGCGGCCCTGGCGGAAACGGCGGCGCACGGCTATACGGCGGCGCGCCTGGAGGACATCGCCGCCCGAGCGGACCTGCAGGACCTCTCCCTGCGCGAAGCTGCGCGATCCGGAGCTTGCCGAGTCTGGCGCCCTCACCGGCCGGTAAGCAGCCGACGCAGTGGCCGCCCTGGCCCATTTGCTCGACCAGGGCCCGGCCCGGACCGCGGGCCCCTGACGAGGCCGGTGGCTATGCCTTCGACATGCACTCCTCGACCGCCCCGATGAGACGCGCGGACCGGGCGTCGCCATGGCCGATCATCCGGTTCGCGGTGTAGGCGAACCCCACGCCGAACTCGTCGTCCCCGAAGGCGAATTGACCGCCCGAGCCGTCGTTGCCGAAGCTGCGCGCGCCCAGCATCGGCCGGAACCGCGGCGCGTCGAGCAGGAAGCCCGAGCCCCAGCGGGCGCCCAGGTCGGGGAAGCCCGACCAGGAGGGACCCGCGGTGAGTTCGCGCAGCGCGTCGGTGACCGTCTCCCGGGTGAGCAGCCGTGCCGAGCCGTCGACTCCCGTGGCCGCCGCCGCGTACAGCGTGGCCAGGGAGCGCGCCGATGACACCGCGCCCGCGCCCGGAATCTCGGCGCGCAGCAGCGCCGGGTCGTTCCAGCCGTGCGGCGCGTCGAGGCCGGGGAACGCGAACGCCCCGTTCATCGTCACGATCCGCATGATCAGGGACTCGGGGTCGGGGTTCCCCGGCCTGCCCTCCGCCTCGGCGAGCCGGGCCAGGTGGGCGACCTCCTCCTCGGGCAGGCCGATCCAGGTCCGCAGGCCGAGCCGGTCGGCGACGGCCTCGCGGAAGTACGCACCGGGGGTGAGGCCGGTGACGCGGCGGATCAGCTCGCCGAGGACGAAGCCGAAGGTGTGCCCGTGGTACTCGTGGGCGGCGCCCGGCTCCCAGAGCGGCTTCTGCTCCTCGATCGCGCGGACCACCGGCATCCACTGGGTGATCTCGTCGAAGCTCAGGGAGCGGTCGAGGACGGGGAGTCCGGCGCGGTGCGCGAGGACCATGCGCGGCGTGATCGCCTCCTTGCCGCCGCGTGCGAACTCCGGCCAGTGACGGGCCACCGGCGCGTCGAGGTCCAGTCGCCCCTCCTGGGCGAGGAGATGGACGCAGACGCTGACGACGCCCTTGGCGCAGGAGAAGACCGGGACGACCGTGTGCTCGTCCCAGGGGCGGCCGGTCCGCTCGTCCGCGACGCCGCCCCACAGATCGACGACCTGGCGTCCGTCGACGAACACCGCGACAGAGGCGCCGAGTTCACCGAACTCGGTGAAGTTCCGCGAGAAGACGTCCGCGACCGCCCCGAACCGTTCGTCGGCCCATCCGTTGTGCTCCACCGCGTCTTCTCCTCTTACCGTGTTCGACTGTTCGGCTGATCGTCTGATCGGCTGTTCGACCGGGAAACGGTATGTGGTGGGGGCACCTATCCCCAACGCATTTACGCGGGACGGCGGACCGGAGGCGTCAGCGGGCGAGGAGGTCCCGCAGTGCCCCGGCGATCTCGGCGGGGGATTCCTCGGCCATGAAGTGGCCGCAGGTGACGGGCGTGTGCCGCAGGTCCGGTGCCCAGGCCCGCCACAGGGCAGCCGCGTCGAAGCCGAGCGCGGAGCCCCAGTCCTGCTGGAGCACGGCGACCGGCATCCGCAGCACGCCGCCGGTGTCCCGGTCGGCCCGGTCGTGGTCGACGTCGATACCGGCGGAGGCGCGGTAGTCGGCCACGATCGAGGGCACCGCTGCGCGACAGGCGTCCAGGTAGGCGGCGCGTACGTCGGCGGGGATGGCCGAAGGGTCGTTCGTCCAGACGTCGAGGAAGTGGCCGAAGAACGCGTCCGGGGCGGCGGAGATCAACTGCTCGGGCAGGCCAGGGGGTTGGGCCATCAGATAGAGGTGGAAGCCGACGGCGGCGGTGACGCCGTGCATCACGTCCCACATGTCCAGCGTGGGCAGCACGTCGAGGCAGGCCAGGTGCGTGACCGCCTCGGGGTGGTCCAGCCCGGCGCGGAACGCGACCAGGGCGCCGCGGTCGTGCCCCGCCAGCGCGAACCGGTCGTGGCCGAGCGCGCGTGCCACGGCGACGACGTCGGCGGCCATGGTGCGCTTGGAGTACGTGGTGCCGTCGGTCTCCGCGGGTTTGTCGCTCGCTCCGTAGCCGCGCAGGTCGGGGCAGATCACCGTGTGGCCGGCGGCCAGTTCGGCGGCGACGTGCCGCCACATCAGATGGGTCTGCGGGAAGCCGTGCAGCAGCACGACCGGCGGGCCCGAGCCGCCGACGGCCACGTTCAGGCTGACGCCCTGCGAGACGGGCACGCGCCGGTAGGTGAAGTTCTCGATGGCAGGGGTCATGGTCGCGTCCTTCTCGGTGGCGGAACATCGGTGGCGGGACATCGGTGGCGGAACAGGTGCCTCCGAGCCTGCGGGGCGCCGATGAGCATCCAATGAGCGCGCTACCGTGACCAGGGACGATGATCACGGGAAGGGTGGTTCGGGGTGCCGGTCGAGTTCGGGGTCCTCGGGCCGGTGATGGCCTGGGACGGTGCCGGGGACGCCCTCGTGCTGAAGGGGCCGCGGCACCGCGCGGTGCTCGCCCGGCTGATCGTCGCCCGCCGCCGCGTCGTCCCCGTCGCCCGCCTGGTCGACGACCTGTGGCTGGATCCGCCCCAGGACGCGATCGGGGCGGTACGCACCTTCGTGGCCGCACTGCGCCGCGCCATCGAGCCGGAGCGCCCGCCCCGCACACCCGCCAGGCTCCTGGTCACCGAAGGGCCGGGGTACGCCCTGCGCGCCGAGCCAGGCACCGTGGACGCCTGGCGCTTCGAGCAGGCGGTGACCGCCGCCGCGACGCTGCCGCCGCACGAAGCCCTCGACCGCCTGGAGGAGGCCATCGGCCGGTGGCGCGGCCCCGCCTACGCCGAGTTCACCGAGGAGGCCTGGGCCCGCGCCGAGCGCTCCCGCCTGGGCGAACTGCGCCTGCACGCCGTGGAGCGCCGGGCCGAGGCCCGCCTCGACCTGG